>NZ_JACFYJ010000269.1:0-873 GCF_037126505.1 Paraburkholderia bengalensis | reverse complement strand
GCCGATCAGCGGCAAGCCGTCGGGCGACGCCGCGCGAAAGCCCGTCCACGCGCGCAGGCAGTCGAGCGCGGGCAGTCCGGGCAGATAGCGCGCCGCGCGCTGCAACATGCGCGCAAGCACGGGCATCTCGACGGCGGCATCGGTGGTATCGAACTGACGCGACGAACCGATCAGCAATTGCCCCGTCGGACGCGGCTGCACATTGAACGCGACGGACGTGCCCGTCGCGTGATGCGCGCTCTTGATGTAGCCGAGTTCGAGCAGTTGATGCCGCACGAAGTCCGGGTAGCGGTCAGTGATCAGCAAGTGGCCTTTTTTCGGCTGCAGCGGCAGGCCCGGCACAAGCGCGCACGCCTGAAGACCGTTCGCCACGACGATATGCCCGCCGCCGATACGCTCCCCCGTCGACAGCGTGACCTCGTGGGCGTCGACGCGAACCGCCTGCGCCCCCAGCCGCACGTCGATCAGTCCGGCTGCGGGCGACTGTGCGAGCAGCCATTGCGCCGCAGACGGCGCGTAGACGATGCCGTCGTGTTCGATCAGCAGTCCGCCTGCCATGCCCGGCGCCAGGGACGGCTCGCAGTCGGACAGCGCACGCGCGTCGAGCATGTCGGCGGGCACGTGCTGCGCCGCGAAGGCCGCGTGCATCGCGCGCGCGGCTTCGAGTTCTTCGTCGTCGGCGGCGACCCAAAGCGTGCCGCACCGCGCGAATGCGTCGCGCGGGCGCAACTGCGGTGCGAGTTCCAGCCACAGGTCGCGCGAATAGCGGCTCAGCGCGAACTCGGCGGGCGAGTCGTTCATCACGACGATGTGCCCCATGCCCGCCGCCGTCGCGCCGCCGCCGATGCCATGCGCGTCGAGCACGTCGCGCAG
>NZ_JACFYJ010000268.1:0-917 GCF_037126505.1 Paraburkholderia bengalensis | reverse complement strand
GTCGAATGCGTCGTCACGACCGCTGCGCTCGAGGCCTGGTTCTGGCTCGAGCCCCGGGCCACCGAGGCGCGGATGCTGAAAACGTTCAGCGACGGCTACCGGCGCATCCGCGCCATCGCCGAACGCAGGCTGCTGGCCCATCCCGTCCCGACGCTCGAACTGACCCCCGACGATTTCGCGCGCCCCTGAGGGGCCTGCCCAATTGATGCAGGTCCTCACTGCGCGATCCACCACCGCACCGGCCGGCTGAAGAAAAAACCCGCCCTCTCATCGAGACCGGCGGGCCTTGAACGCTGATCTGACGCGATGGACAATGTTTCCGCCGTCGCATAGTCCCGCGTAAATGGATGGGCGGGCGAACGACGGGCGCAGTCGCCCTTTGCAGCTTATGTTAACGGCCACGCGCATCCCTGTGGCGACGACGACCGATCGTGTCCCAGAGCTTTTTCGCCTGCGCCTGTGCAGACCGCATGTGCTCGTCCCGTTGAACCTGTGTCTCTCCGTGTGCCGTGTCATCCGGTGCGCCCGTCAATGGACGCCGCCTGAAAATATCAGAGAACTTTCGGGTCATGGCAACCTCCGATCCGGCAGTGATGCCGTATTAACAGTGTAGGCCGCTCGTCGGGTGCTGCCAGTTCAACGCTCCAGGCGTCGGCGCGTCCCCAGACCGCGCCCAATACAAAACGCCAACTTCCCCGCGTCACATCGATGCCTCACGGCACGTTCGAAGGTGGCATCAGGCGGAGCAGTGGTACGAAAGCGGACCATGTGCTGCAGGACACTGGCGGTCCGCGACCTCCTCTACGGTCACCGCCCGGAGAATCGTCAGGACCGTCGCGGCGCGCGGGGAAACGGGCATGTCGCGCCGGCTTTCCTGCGCCCGCCACGCTAGGCCCCGTTGACGGCCTCCTTGAACG
>NZ_JACFYJ010000267.1:0-963 GCF_037126505.1 Paraburkholderia bengalensis | reverse complement strand
TAGTCCGGTCCACAGCCAGCGAAAAATATCGCTGCTGCGTCGCCGTCGCAGCGCTTCCAGAGATATCTCAAGCCGAGAGCGCCGCGGACGAGGTGCTGCGGACCACGCTATACGGCGCTCTCGTGCATGTGTGCAATAGCTTGCGCAACTAGTGGCGCGCTATCCAGCACGGTAAGCCGCTCTAGAAACGCACCGCGTGGCACGCGCCACGGCGCGACACTATCGGTCACGACGACGCTCGCCAGCGTACCGTTGCCCAGCTTTTCGCACGCATCGGCGAGGAAAAGACCGTGCGTGGCAGCAGCATGAACTTCGGTCGCGCCCAGCGCAAGGCAATGGCCGGCAACCAGCGAGAGCGTGGTTCCCGAACCGATCAGGTCGTCGACGATGATCGCGCAGCGGCCCGCCAGATCGCCGACGACAGGCTTTCCGGTGACGATGCCGCCGGCGCGCAGTTTCCCAGCGAACGCCGCTTCCACGGGGCTATCGAGCAGCTTCGCAAGCCGGGCGCGAAAGTCCTCTGCGCGCCGGACACCGCCTGCATCAGGCGAAACGACAACGAGCGCCCTGTCGCGCAAATGTGACGCGAACCACTGTGCGAGCAGGCCGTTTGCCTCGAGATGCTCGGTCGGAATTCGAAAAGCGTTCTGGTACGCGGCCTGATTGTGAACATCGAGCGTGGCGAAACGGGATGCGCCCACGGCTTCGAAAAGCTGCGCAACATAGCGTGTGGTCACGGGATCGCGTGTCTGCGAACGACGGTCCTTGCGCGCGTAACAGAGGTAGGGCGCGATGACACTCACACGCGCCGCGGAGGCGTCCACCAGAGCTCC
Source organism: Paraburkholderia bengalensis (assembly GCF_037126505.1). Classification (NCBI taxonomy): domain Bacteria; kingdom Pseudomonadati; phylum Pseudomonadota; class Betaproteobacteria; order Burkholderiales; family Burkholderiaceae; genus Paraburkholderia; species Paraburkholderia bengalensis. The sequence continues at coordinate 130 of NZ_JACFYJ010000267.1, read as the reverse complement.
CACAAAAAAAAAGCAGCTCGCACAGCTTGTCGTTCACCGTGTGACCGGGTTCGGCATACAGCGAATGGATCACATACACGTCGCGACCGCGGACGCTTTCGAGCGGGCGCATCTTGTGTTCACCATCCTC
>NZ_JACFYJ010000266.1:0-976 GCF_037126505.1 Paraburkholderia bengalensis | reverse complement strand
TCAAAGAGACCGACGACCTGGTCGATGTGATCCGGATTCTTCATCAGCGGATGGATCCCTCTCATCACCTGAGCGAGCAATAGCTTCTTCTTTCCACTCCGTTTCGAGGCGTTGACGCGTGATCGCCGTGGCACCATCCGGCGATTGCCGATGCGATCTACGAGGGCAGCCGATCGCGTACTGTCCGTACCTGTTCCTCGGCAATGACCCGGAGATGATACACGGCACATTGAGGTATATCCGAAGCGTCTCGGCGCCGTCCATCAGACGCGCACCTTTGCAGCGCCGCGCCTCGCTGCCGCGCAGGTAGTACCTGACACGCTGCGACGACGTCCACGGGCGACAGCGCATTGCGCGCGCAGAGGTGACGCTCACGGCCAGGGTGGACGATCCGTCGAAACTGAGCCTTGCGGGTCGTCCGATCGTGAACCTGCGCTACTTTCCGCGGCTTGCTGCCGGCAGCATGGCGACCCCAACGTGCACGAAATGTTGACGTCGCTTAATTCCGCTAGCCGCGCCGACTAATTTTGCGAATGACAGGATACGTCGGAGCCCTAGAATTTTCGAGAAAAGCTCAAAATTTCTCGAATTTATGATGTCGTGACAATGCGACGTTGCGTGTGCTAGCGGACGAAAGATGATGCTATTGCGTTTCGCCCGACGACTTATTCCGCTAGCGTGAGGGAAAAGCCTGACGGGCCGGGGAGCGAGATGGTAAAGAAAGACAACCTTTCTGATCGCGAGACAAGCATCGCCCGCATTTTGCGAACCCTTGGCAAAGACCCGATGACGCGAGGGCAGGCCAAGCAAGCAGCGAGGTTGCTCGATGTCCACTGGACAACCATCTACCGCTTGCGGAGACGTTTTCTTGCCGACCCGGTTGCGAGTTCCCTGAAACCGCGTCCACGCGGACCGAGGGTCGGGAGTCGTCGCATCGGGCGGCATACTGAAATCATCATCAATGACGTATTGACAG
>NZ_JACFYJ010000265.1:0-982 GCF_037126505.1 Paraburkholderia bengalensis | reverse complement strand
CGAAAAAGCTGGTCGCCGGCGCACCTGTGAAAGAGACGTTCACAAAGGCTTCGCTCGCCAATCACGTTGCACAAGCGGCTAGTGTTGAACCAAAAGCTGCGAAGGCGATTCTCGCCGCGCTGGAAGACACCATCCTCGGCTCGGTTCACAAGAAGGGTGCCGGCGAATTCACGCTGTCGGGTCTTCTGAAGATCACGGTTTCAGCAAGTGCCCGCGAAGAAGCAGCGCTTCGGTAAGGATCCGTTCACGGGCGAAGAACGCTGGTTCGACGCGAAACCGGCAACGGTTCGTATCAAGGCGCGCGCTTTGAAGAAGCTCAGGGACGCGGCTGCATAAATGCAATGGTTCTGATCTGCTGCCTCACAGGCAGCAACGTGAGCGGGCGCCCATGTCGGCGCCCGTGTTCATTCAGCCCTCGTATCCTCTCGCTATAGAGAAAGCGTACGGCGTGTATGCTGGATCGGGCAAACCGTATCTCTCCGCTGTTTGCAGACGCCTGGGCGTCCGGGCTCTGGAGTTTCATGTGCCACAGCAAACGCCAAGTCCAATTGCCGAACACTCCCTGGCTACCATGCGGAGCATTCTTGCAGCACGAACGGCGTCAGCCAAAGCGGGTGCTGCCTGGACTACCCGTTTTCGTTGAGTAGCCACGCGGCAAGCTTACCGGGCCAACGCCAGCTTGACGGCCTCATCAAGAAAATCCGTCCTGTAGGCCGTGCCTGGAATTCGATTCGTCTATGTCTGCGTTCCATCTATTTACGAAACGTTCGTATCCACTTTTTTCAGCCGACCTCATTTCCGACCTGCGCAGCATGCAGCATGGCGTCGGCGTGCCGGCACGCCTGACAGCGAGCGAGGCGCGCATCCTGGGCGGGTACGCGCGCAGTTCCTGGCGCATTTATTTGAGGTCGACTGTAACGAAGCTGCGCGCGTGATTGCGCTGGATAAGGAGTGCGGCCTTCTTGCCGGCACCGGCCGAAAG
>NZ_JACFYJ010000264.1:0-1031 GCF_037126505.1 Paraburkholderia bengalensis | reverse complement strand
ACTGGAGCAGCACATGAAGAAGTACTTCTTTACCGGCGCCGCGCTGGTCATCCTGACGGGGACTGCGCATGCCCAGAGCAGTGTGACGCTTTACGGCCTGATCGACGCAGGTCTGACCTACACGAATAGCCAGATCTCCGGGACGGGTTCGGGCGGCCATAGCAACTGGCAGATGACCAGCGGCTCCGTGCAGTACAGCCGCTGGGGGCTGCGTGGAGCCGAAGATCTTGGCGGAGGCCTGAAAGCCATCTTCACGCTCGAGAATGGCTTCAATGTGAACAACGGGCAATTCTCGTCGAACAACCGTCTTTTCAATCGCCTGGCTTTTGTTGGCCTGACCGCCCGTCAATACGGCACGCTCACGCTCGGTCGCCAGACCGATGACATGGTCGATTTCGTGGCGCCGCTTTCGCTGACGGGCACGGAATACGGGGGTGTGCACTTTGCCCACCCATTCGACGTCGACAACCTGAACGACTCGTTCCAGATCAATAACTCGGTCAAGTACGAGAGTCCGGACTATTACGGGTTCAAGATCGGCGGGTTATATGGCTTCTCGAATCAGGCCGGTGGCTTTGCAAATAACCGAGCCTGGAGCGTGGGCATGTCATACGTCTGGGGCCCGCTGAATTTTGGGGCGGGCTATTTGCACCTGAATAGTGGTGCGCGAACACCTGGCGCGGTCAATACAGGCGGCGCGGTGACCGATACGACGGGCGCCTCGCTTCAGGGGCTGGTGTCGCCAACCGCGGTTCCGTTGGGCACACTGGCCGCCCGCCAGCAAACGTGGGGCGCGGGCGTGAATTACACGTTCGGCCCGGCGGTTGCAGGCTTCGTGTACACCCAGACCAATCTGACGGAACTCTTCCAGACTGGCTTTAGCACGCACTTCCAGAACTTCGAAGGTAATTTCCGGTATGCGCTGAACCCGGCCGTTGAACTCTCGGCTGCCTATACCTATTCGCGCGCGGGCGGTAACGCAGGCAGCGGCAGCCCGCACTGGAACCAGGTGAGCGCGATGGCCGACTACA
>NZ_JACFYJ010000263.1:0-1047 GCF_037126505.1 Paraburkholderia bengalensis | reverse complement strand
GTGTAATTTGCACTGGGCCGAATGATCTTGTTGTCGATGCGTTGCTCGATGATGTGCGCGGCCCAGCCGGAGGTGCGCGAGATCACGAACAGCGGCGTGAACATCGCCGTCGGCACGCCCATCATGTGATACGACACGGCGCTGAACCAGTCGAGGTTCGGGAACATCTTCTTCGCGTCCCACATCACGCTTTCGAGCCGCTCGGCGATATCGAACATCTTCGTGTTCGATGCTTCCTTCGACAGCTTCTTCGCGACTTCCTTGATGACCTTGTTGCGCGGATCGGAGATCGTGTACACGGGGTGGCCGAAGCCGATCACGACTTCCTTGTTCTCGACGCGGCGGCGGATATCCGCTTCCGCTTCATCGGGCGTCTGGTAGCGCGACTGGATTTCGAACGCGACCTCGTTGGCGCCGCCGTGCTTGGGGCCGCGCAGCGCACCGATCGCGCCCGTGATGGCCGAATACATGTCCGAGCCCGTGCCCGCGATCACGCGGCCCGTGAACGTCGATGCATTGAATTCATGCTCGGCATAGAGATTCAGCGACACATGCATCGCGTCGACCCACGCCTTCGACGGCTCCGCGCCATGCAGCAGATGCAGGAAATGCCCGCCGATGGAGTCGTCGTCGGTTTCGACTTCGATGCGCTTGCCGTTGTGCGAGTAGTGATACCAGTACAGCAGCATCGAGCCGAGCGAGGCCATCAGCTTGTCGGCGATATCGCGTGCGCCCGGCAGGTTGTGATCGTCCTTCTCCGGCAGCACGGTGCCGAGCACGGAGACGCCCGTGCGCATCACGTCCATCGGATGCGCGGCGGCGGGAATCCATTCGAGTGCCGCCTTCACGTTCGCGGGCAGGCCGCGCAGCGCTTTCAGCTTCGTTTTATAGGCAGCCAGTTCAGCGACGTTCGGCAGCTTGCCGTGCACGAGCAGGTACGCGATTTCCTCGAATTCGCACGCGCCCGCGAGATCGAGAATGTCGTAGCCGCGGTAGTGCAGGTCGTTGCCCGTCTTGCCGACCGTGCACAACGCGGTATTGCCCGCC
>NZ_JACFYJ010000262.1:0-1086 GCF_037126505.1 Paraburkholderia bengalensis | reverse complement strand
CTCGATCCTTCGCGTGCCGCTTGCAGCGCATCGTCGTGTGGATGCGCGCGCGGCGCGCCGCCATGAATCAGACGACGCTCGAAGCCGAACCACGACGCGCTCGCATACGCCAGCGTGATCGCGAGCGCGAGCAGGGCTGTCACGTAGCGATCGAAATGCAGCGGCCACAGCGCGTACAGAATGGTCAGGTGGATCAGATAGATCGTGTAGCTGATCGTGCCGATATAGACCAGTACCGGGTTGCACAACACGCGCTTGACGATGCCCGTGCTCTGCAGCGCGATGACCACGATCGACGTGCACAGCACGAGCGATACGCTGTACAGACCCGCATTCGACAGCGGCGTATTCGCCGCGCGAAAACGCGGATAGTGCAGATGCAGCCACGCAAGCACGGCAAGCGCCGCGCACACGCCGAGCACGGCCAGCCATCTGAACGGCTGGAGTGCATTTGCGTCGCGTCGCACGGCGACGGCGAGCAGCGCGCCCGCAGCAAGCAGATCCATGCGGAACGGCGTCAGGTAGTAGATCGGCCAGAACGAATCGAACCAGGGCGTCGCGACGGCGCGCAACAGGGGCACGAGCACGATTAGGCCGGCAGCGACGAAACCGAGCGCGCGCTCGGGCACGAGCAGGATCACGAACGGCCAGACGATATAGAACTGCTCTTCGACGGCGAGCGACCACAGCACGTTGAGGCTGTCATGTCCGCTTTGTCCGAGTGCATCGCCGATATTCGTCGCGAAGAATGCGTACCACTCCCAGTGCTGCGCCCAGCCGAGCCCGAACAGCAGCGACGACACCAGCATCAGCAGCAGATACGGCGGCAGGATGCGCCGTGCGCGGCGCGCGTAGAAATAGCTGAAATACGACTGCGCGCGCGCCTTGCGCTCCAGCAGGATGCCCGTGATTAGAAAGCCGCTCAGCACGAAAAACAGATCGACGCCCATCCAGAGCGGCGCCTTCAGGGCGTGCTGCGCGAATACCGCGAGCACCGCGATCGCGCGCAGGCCGTCGAGCTGGACGATGCGTCGGTTGTGAGAAGGCGTTGCGGGCAGGGTGCTGGCTGTCATGAACGTCCGTGTA
>NZ_JACFYJ010000261.1:0-1096 GCF_037126505.1 Paraburkholderia bengalensis | reverse complement strand
AGTAGTTGCCGCCCGCCGTGCCGATGATGAAAGGCGCTGCGATCACGAACACGGCGGTGATGATGCCCACCGTCAGCGTCTTCGTCAGGTTCCGTTCTGAAATGAGCGTTGTCGGTGCTTCGATCGGTTGAATTGATGTCATTTTCAAACATTCCGTTTATAAAAATCGCCGCATTACTTGATGTTCATTGCAGGTCTTTTCCGATTTGGCGGGAATACGCGCCATACACCGTCTTCGTGACGGAAAAAGAACATCGCAGCAAGACCTGCCGACGTTAATGTTTCAACGCACACGTAGCATTCCTTCCGAAGCCGACGATTTTTGAATTTTGTAACTCGGACTGGATTTTCCGGGATTGGGTCAAGCCAATGCTCAACCACTGCTCGTAGTGACCTTCCCTCACGCGCCATCGGAATCTCCATCGAACTGCTTACTGCAGAAATGCTATTACGTTACAAGGCATCGGAAGTAACGGCGAAAACCAACGACCTGGATAGCGATAGTTAGCTCGCCGCATGAGTGCCTTCACCTATGCCCGGTCCGCAACACGTTCGCCTAAAAGACCAGACGGTCTGAACACCAGCACGATGATCAGCACGATGAATGCAAATACGTCCTGGTAGTTACTGCCAAACACACCGCCAGAGAGGTCGCCGATGTAACCGGCGCCGAGCTGTTCGATCAGGCCGAGAATCACGCCACCCACCATCGCGCCGCCGAGGTTGCCGATACCACCCAGCACGGCTGCCGTGAACGCCTTCAGGCCGGGAATGAAGCCCATGTAGAAGTGCGCGTTGCCGTATTCCGACGCGATCATCACGCCCGCCAGCGCCGCCAGCGCCGAGCCGATCATGAAGGTCGCCGAAATCACGAAGTTCGGGTTCACGCCCATCAGCGAAGCGACGCCCGGGTTTTCGGCGATCGCGCGCATCGCGCGGCCGAGCTTGGTCTTGTGCACGAGGAGCAGCAGGCCCGCCATCACGAGGAACGCGACGGCGATGATCACGATTTCAGTCATCGAGATCACGGCGCCAGGCGTCGTATCGGTGGCCTTGATCACGTTGAGGGGATCGGTCGGCAGCAGCTGCGGGAACG
>NZ_JACFYJ010000260.1:0-1109 GCF_037126505.1 Paraburkholderia bengalensis | reverse complement strand
ATCGCAAGTACCTGGGTCGAACTTCCTGCAATGCCGAACGAACCGATCGAAGCTTGGGCCTCGCGCGTGCCGCCCGTCGCCACACGTTGAAGGCCGCTTGCGTGCTGGTATCCCGCGACGGCATACGTTTCCGTTCTACGAGAGAAGCTGTAGGTCGCGGCGGTGTTCACCTGATGGTAGGTCGCGGAAGTATCGCCGCTCGCGTGCGTATAGGTATAGCTGAGCCCAACGGCTGCTGCTGGCGTCAGCTGATAGGATGAAAACGCGGTGCCGACATTCCAATGCTCATTGGAGGCGAACGTCGATTGACTGTCGCGTGTTGCCTGCACGTTGCTGTAGGACACCCCGACGGTCACCTTATCCTTCACATATTCCGCTGCAGCACGCGCGACGCCGACGGAACTCGCGCTCTGGTACCCGTTGTTGATCGGGCTGCTGAAGAACGTGTCGGCAGTGGTGCTGTTCCAGGCACCGCGCGCGGGTTGTCCGTTCGCGTTGCTGGAATGCAGGTAACCCGCCGCGAAACTGAACGGTCCGGTAACGAACCGGGCCGCACCGCTCCATGACTGCGATTCGCCCGGCGCACCGGCGGCGCCTCCGAGGCCATACAATGCCTCGAACGTGAAGCCTCGATAGGTGGGCGACACGTACTTGACTGAATTGGAAATACGGACCGTGTTGTCATAGTTGTCGATGTCGCCTGGTGTGCCGAATGAGGCGCCATACGTGATATCGGCCGTTTCAGGCTGAACCAGGTCAACGACGGGATCGTACTGCCGGCCTAGCGTAATCGTCCCATAGTCTTTATCGGCTAAACCTGCATAGGCTTGTCGACCAAACAGGCGGCCGCCCTGTCTCGATTGACCCGTGGTAATGCTAAAGCCATTTTCCAGCTGAAAGATCGCTGCGAGCCCGTTTCCTAAGTCTTCTTTTCCCTTGAAGCCCCAACGGTCGCCGAACATGCCGCCAGAGAAAGCGCCGTACTGGTTGCCTGTGCTGGTCTTGATGAAGCTCAAACCCGAGTCGAGTCTCCCATAGAGAGAAACGCTGGATTGCGCATACGAAATCGTAGGTCCCGTGAGAGAACCCAGTGAGATCAACGGAATGAA
>NZ_JACFYJ010000025.1:0-95682 GCF_037126505.1 Paraburkholderia bengalensis | reverse complement strand
GAGACTCGATTACTTTCGCTATCCGGCAGTTCGAAAACCACCGCGCGCCGCCATCGAGCACCCACACTTATCGGCTGTTGATTGTTAAAGAACATTCGCAGGAAGCGCCTTGCTTTCACCGCGTTGCCGCGTCAGCAGCAGAGAAACGAGATTATGAAGAACCTTTTTGCTGTCGTCAACCGGTTTTTTTAACTTCACTTCAAAACCCTGTCGACTCCAGCACCGCGCCGTTTCTGCCGCGGCCCCGTCGCGTCGCCTGAAACACCGCGCGGTCGAACGAGGACGCGAATCTTAGGCCATCCCGACTCGCATGACAAGGGCGTGACCGAAGTTTTTTAAAGGGTCACTTTCTGCCCGCACTCAATACCGTCGGCAGCTGGATCGCGTCGGCCATGGCTGCGTATCCTGCGTCGCTGGGGTGGATGTGGTCGCCGCTGTCGAAGGCGCGGCGCAGCCGTACGGGATCGGCCGGATCACGCAACGCGGCGTCGAAGTCCACCACGCCGTCGAACGCTCGGCTCGTTTTAATCCACTGATTAACCTCCGCGCGCAACGCTTCCCGCTGCGGTGGCAGCGCCGCGGGCGTCAGCGTCGCGCCGACGATGCGCATTCCGCGACCGTGCGCCGCCGCGATCACTCGCTTGTAGCCGGCGATCAAGCTGTCGGCGCTCACCTGCGTATGCGGAAGATCGCAATCCAGCCCGGCGTGCGGCGGCATCGCGGCGAAGTTGATGTCGTTGATGCCGATCAGCAGGACGACCGACTTCACGCCGGGCTGCACCAGCACGTCGCGACCGAAACGGGACACCAGCGCGTCGCCGTAACAGGGCGAATCGCTCAACAAGCGGTTGCCGCTGATGCCGAGATTCACCACCGCCACCGACTTGTCGCCGCTCTGCGCGACCTTGCGCGCCAGCGCGTCCGGCCAGCGCCGGTTCTGATTCAGACTCGAGCGCATCCCGTCCGTAATGGAGTCGCCGATCGCCGCAACCGTCGCCGCCGACGGCGCCTCCACCTGCAGCCCCGTTACCCACGCGAATTGCGTGAAACGCTGGCGGAAGGAATCGGCGGACGGGTCGTCGACGTGATTGCCGGGCGTCGACACATAGTTGACCTGGCTGGAGACGCGATGCCACGCAACCATCCTCTGCTCGCGCCCCATATAACTGCTGATCGCGTACGCAGCTCCCGCGGTGACGGGAATCCGCACGGGGTCGCTATCGATCTCCCCTCCCGCCGGCACGCTGACAGTCGCCTTCCCGCCAAATGTCACCCGCGCCGCGCCGCCACTCTGCACAGCCGCGCCCGCGCCCGAACGCGCAATGCTGAGACCGTCGATGACAAGCGGCGCCTTTCCGTACGCGTTGCTCACATGAAGGCGCGCGACTTCGCCCGACAACGTCGGGTACACGATCTGCCGAACGGTACGCCCCGCGACATCCGGCGCACGATAAAGCGGCGGCGGATCAGGCAATTGCGGAATCGGCTGAAGCGCCGTCGCCCAGGCGGTGACCCACGGCGACCCGGCGTCGGCGGCATGGACGGGCGCCGACGCGCACACGACGGCAGACAAAACGGCAACGGACAGAGCAGCGAAAGGGCGTATGGTCATTGCGACGGATCGATAGAAAACGGTTAAGGGCACAAGCCGCTTATTGTGCCCGAACGCATAGTGCAAACCCCTACTCTCCCGTCCCGAAAAATTTATTAACCGACCGGACGGTTGGTTTATACTGCCGAACACACACCACTCATGACGAGAGCGTTCGACATGTACACGCAATCCCTCGACATCCCAGGCAACGTCGCGCCGCTCGACGCGGCCGCGACGTCGCCCGAGCAAGCCCGTTTCGATGAAGTCATGGCCGCCGACGGCAAGATCGAGCCGCAAGACTGGATGCCCGATGCATACCGCAAGACGCTGGTCCGTCAGATCTCGCAGCACGCGCATTCGGAAATCGTCGGCATGCTGCCCGAAGGGAACTGGATCTCTCGTGCGCCGAGCCTCAAGCGCAAGGCGATCCTGCTGGCCAAGGTGCAGGACGAAGGCGGCCACGGCCTCTATCTGTATAGCGCGGCCGAAACGCTCGGCGTGTCGCGCGACGAGATGATCGACGCGCTGCATTCGGGCAAGGCGAAATATTCGAGCATCTTCAATTACCCGACGCCGACGTGGGCGGATGTCGGCGTGATCGGCTGGCTGGTCGACGGCGCGGCGATCATGAACCAGATTCCGCTGTGCCGCTGCACGTACGGTCCATACGCGCGCGCGATGATCCGCATCTGCAAGGAAGAGTCGTTCCATCAGCGCCAGGGCTTCGACGCGCTGCTGGCGATGATGAAAGGCACCGACGGGCAGCGCGAGCTCGTCCAGCAGGCCGTCAACCGCTGGTGGTATCCCGTGCTGATGATGTTCGGCCCAAGCGACAAGGATTCCGTCCATAGCAACCAGTCGGCGAAGTGGGGCATCAAGCGCATCACGAATGACGACCTGCGGCAGAAATTCGTCGACGCAACCGTCGAACAGGCCAAGGTGCTGGGCGTCACGCTGCCCGACGCGAATCTGAAATGGAATGAGGAACGCGGCCACTACGACTACAGCGACCTCGACTGGGAAGAATTCTGGCGCGTCGTCAATGGCGACGGCCCATGCAACAAGGAACGCCTCGCCACGCGCGTGAAGGCGCACGACGACGGCGCCTGGGTCCGCGAAGCCGCCCTCGCCCACGCCGAAAAACAGCGCCAGCGCGCGCAGCAACAGGCCGCCTGAAGGCGCCCGAATCTGGAAGCAGGAAGGAGATAGCGATGAACAAGGAATGGCCGATCTGGGAAGTCTTCGTGCGCAGCAAGCAGGGACTCGATCACAAGCATTGCGGCAGCCTGCACGCGGCGGACGCGTCGATGGCGCTGCGCATGGCGCGCGATGTCTACACGCGCCGCCAGGAAGGCGTGAGCATCTGGGTGGTGCCGTCGTCGGCGATCACGGCATCGGCGCCTGACGAGAAGGCCGAACTGTTCGAACCGGCTGGCGACAAGATTTACCGCCACCCGACGTTCTATCAGCTGCCCGACGAAGTTAACCACATGTAAGCGCGCGTCATGACTATCACGCCCCAACACCTCGCCTACGTGTTGCGCCTCGCCGATACGGCGCTGATCCTCGGTCAGCGCAACGCCGAATGGTGCGGCCACGGCCCGATTCTCGAAGAAGACATCGCGCTGTCGAACATGAGTCTGGACCTGATCGGCCAGGCGCGTCTGCTGTACACGCACGCCGCCGAACTGGAAAAGACGTTGACGGGCGCAAGCCGCACGGAAGACGACTACGCGTACTTCCGCGCCGAGCGCGAGTTCGCGAACTACACGCTCGCCGAGCTGCCGCATGTCGGGCCGCTCGCGGGCACGGCGCGCGCGGACAAGGATTACGCCGTCACGATCGCGCGCAACTTCCTGTACTCGACGCTGATGCTGCATGTGTGGTCGGCGCTGACGGGTTCGTCGGATGAGCAGCTGGCCGCGATCGCCGCGAAGTCGATCAAGGAAACGCAGTACCACGTTCACCACGCGCGCGAATGGCTCGTGCGCTTCGGCGACGGCACGGACGAATCGCATCGCCGCGCGCAGGCCGCGCTCGACTATCTGATTCCTTACACGCGCGAATTCTTTAGCGCCGACGCCACGGAAGAGGCGATCGCCGCCGCGGGTATCGGACCGAAAACGTCCGAACTGGAAGCGCTGTGGCTCGAAGATGTGCAGGCCGCGCTCGATGAAGCGACGCTCAAGCTGCCCGCGCCCGTCAAGCACGTCACGACGGGCAAGCACGGCGAACATTCCGAGCACATGGGTTTCCTCCTCGCCGAAATGCAAAGCCTCGCGCGTCAACATCCGGGCGCAAGCTGGTAATTCAGGTCACTCGCAGGTCCAACAGGTGAGTCAAACGATGTCTTCGATCGCTCAATCAGCCGTTGCACGCGACCCTACGCTCGCTCAGGCGTGGGCCGTGCTCGAAGCCGTGCCCGATCCGGAAATCCCCGTCGTGTCGATCCGCGAACTGGGCATTCTGCGCGACGTGCGCCGCGCCGCCGACGGCGCGCTCGAAGTCGTCATCACGCCGACTTATTCGGGTTGTCCGGCGATGTCGCAGATCGCGGAAGACATCGGCCTTGCGCTCGACGCCGCCGGTTTCGGGCCGCATCGCGTGCAAACCGTGCTCGCGCCCGCATGGACCACCGACTGGATCACCGATGACGCCCGCGACAAGCTGCGCGCCTACGGCATCGCGCCGCCCACAGGCAATTGCGGCAGCGCCGAAGCCAGCGCCGGATCGAAACACAAAGTGATCCGCTTCGTGCCGCGCTCGCTGCCCGCGCCCGCTTGTCCGCGCTGCGGCTCGAAGCACACCGAGCGACTCGCGCAATTCGGCTCGACGGCCTGCAAGGCGCTGTACCGCTGCATCGACTGCCGCGAACCCTTCGACTACTTCAAACCGTACTGATATGGCCACTCCGCAATTTCATCCGCTGCGCATCCGGGAAGTGCGGCCCGAAACCGCCGACGCAGTTTCCGTCGCCTTCGAAGTCCCCGTCGAACTGCGCGAGCAATATCGCTTCACGCAGGGCCAGTTCGTCACGCTGAAGACGCATATCGACGGCGAGGAAACGCGCCGTTCCTATTCGATCTGCGTCGGCGTCACCGATTACGACCGCGACGGCGAACTGCGCATCGGCATTAAGCGCGTGCGCGGTGGCCGCTTCTCGAACTTTGCGTTCGATACTCTGCAACCCGGCCACACGATCGACGTGATGACGCCGGACGGCCGCTTCTTCACGCACCTGAACGCCGATCACGGCAAGCAATACGTGGCGTTTTCGGGCGGCTCGGGCATTACGCCCGTGCTCGCGATCATCAAGACGACGCTCGAAATCGAGCCGCGCAGCACCTTCACGCTGATCTACGGCAACCGCAGCGTCGATCAGATCATGTTCGCCGAAGAACTCGAAGATCTGAAGAACCGCTTCATGAACCGGTTCGTGCTGTATCACGTGCTGTCGGACGATCTCCAGGACGTCGAGCTGTTCAACGGCGTGCTGGATCAGCAGAAGTGCGCTGCGTTCCTCGACACGCTGGTGCCTGCCGACGCCATCGACGAAGCGTTCATCTGCGGCCCCGGGCCGATGATGGACGCGGCCGAAGCCGCGCTGAAGTCGGCGGGCGTGCCGCAAGAGAAGGTGCATGTGGAGCGCTTCGGCACGCCGCTGCCGCAGGCGGGTGTGCCTGTCGCCGAAATCACCGACGACACGCCGACGGCGGATCTCGAAATCGTGCTCGACGGCAAGAAACGCAAGCTGCGTCTGCCGTACCAGGGCTTGAGCGTGCTCGACGTCGGTTTGCGCGCCGGACTCGCGCTGCCGTATGCGTGCAAGGGCGGCGTCTGCTGCACGTGCCGCGCGAAGGTGCTGGAAGGCGAAGTGAAGATGGAAAAGAACTACACGCTGGAAGAACACGAAATCCGCGACGGCTTCGTGCTGACCTGCCAGTGCCATCCCATTAGCGACAAGATCGTGGTCAGCTACGACGAACGCTGAGCATCGCGCGCTGCCGTGTGCGCCATGGACGGTATGTGCGCGCCGTCGCTTTCGGCGCACCCGTGATCCGCTTACACTAGGGGCCGCTCGTCACAGGAATGTCACTCCTGCCGCGAGCGGCGTTTTTCGTTATGGCGCTAACGGATCGAACGTGTTTCGGTTCGCGCGCAACCGGCGCCCGAACCGCCCGTCACTGACAATGAGCACGATTCACATCATCAACGGCGACGTCGCCGCCGACTCTCTGCGCACCGCGCTCGGTCTTGCCGGCCGAGCCGATGCCGTGCTCGCGTTGCGCGACGATCTGGCCGTCGGCCCGTTGCGCGATGTCGATGAAACGTCCCTCACGCGGGCCGATTTCTGGCGCCGCGTCACCGGCGACACCACGCGCGATTTCGTCGCGGGGCTCGACAGGCAAGCGGCCGATCTCGATGCGGTGGTCCGTGGAACTGAACACGTTGTGGTGTGGCACGGCCAAAGCGCCGCCGATCAACTGATGCTGCGCCGCGCATGTTTCCGTCTGCGCGAGACGCCGCAACGGCTCAACGACGTGCGCCTCACGATCGACGATCTGACAGGCGAAGCGAGCGCGCCGCTGCGCCGCTCCGATCGGGCGACGTCGGCCGGCATGTTCGCGCCGGAGCAGCTACAGCAGAAGCTGCCTTGCGCCGCGCCGATTTCGGTGCTCCGCATCGGCCGGCTGGCGCTCGAATGGCAGGAAGTGAAGTCCGCCGACTCGGAACTGCGTCGCTGGCGCGGCAACACCTACACGAGCGGCACGTTCTCCGAACTGGACGGACTGATCCTCGAACGTGCCGTCGAAGGCTGGCAGCCTGCCGCGCGGGTCGCCGCACAAGTGATGGCAACCGGCAGCGGCCTTCTGGTCAGCGACAGCATCGTGCTGTGGCGCTTGCGCGAACTGGCCGCCGCCAGCCAGCTGCAGTTGCGCGGCGCCCCGGACAACTGGCGTTCGCTCGAAGTGAAAGTCGAGCGTGCCACCCTTTCTCCCGCTTAAGACAAACTAGAACAATCATGGCCCGTACACGAGCCCCAGACCACGAGAGCCAACGCGACCAGATCCTCGAACTGGCCGCCGCCAAATTCGCCCAAACCAGCTATCCGAGCACATCGATGGCGGATCTGGCAGCGGCGAGCGGCACGTCGAAAGCGCGTCTCTATCACTATTACGAGAGCAAGGAAGCGATTCTGTTCGACCTGCTCGACCGCTACACGAAGCGGCTGATGCTGATCATCGCGGAGGTGGAAGGCGCGAGCCAGCGGCGCGGCCTCACCGAGCACGAGACATTCGCCGAACTCATCCGCGCCTTTCTCTCCGAATATGAGACATCGCATAGCCGGCACGTCGCGCTGCTGAACGACGTCAAATATCTGGTCGAATCGCAGCGCGAGATCATCCTGAACCGGCAGCGCGACGTGGTCGCCGCGTTCACGCGACAGCTGGCGCGCGCGTATCCCGAGCGGGTGACGCGCGAGAACCAGACGGCTCTCACGATGATGGTGTTCGGGATGATCAACTGGACTTTCACCTGGCTGAAGCCGGGCGGACGGCTGGGCTATCGGGAATTCGCGGAACAGGTGGTCGGCATGGTCGATCACGGGTTGGCTTCGCGCGCTCCAGCTACGGATGCCAAGGCGGGTTGACGCGGGTCGATCCGCGGTCGTGTTGTGACGCAGCAATTCTCATGCCGCCGTTGCGACAAGACGACGTGAGTCGAACGCACGTTCGAATAATTGATATTCTATATAAATCAATAGCTTATATTCCGATTAAAGACGATTTTAGACTAGACACTCGACCGGTTTCAGGGTTTTCCCTAGTGATGATTCGGGTTTTCCATTAGAATGCCTTTTGCGGCGCGTCATGCCGCTAGCTATAGGAGAACCCATCATGAACATGCAAACTGTCCGCGCCGTCGAGCCGATCGCTGTCGATCGGTTGTTGCATGTCGCCGGCCACGCGCCTGTTCTGGTGCGCGAACTTGGCGAAAAAGACCGCGAGCGCCTGCTCACGCACTTCGTCGAACTCGACGATGACGACCGCCTGCTGCGTTTTGGTCAGGTCACGCCGGATCACGTCATCGAAAACTACGTCCGCACGCTGGATTTCAACCGCGACACCGTGTTCGGCGTGTTCGACCGTCAGCTCAAGCTGGTAGGCGTCGGCCATCTGGCTTACCTGCCCGCAGAAGGCGATGCGCGCACGGCGGAGTTCGGGGTATCGGTCTCGGAGAGCGTGCGCGGCCAAGGCATCGGCACGAAGCTCTTCGAACGCGCGGCCATTCGCAGCCGTAACACGCACGTCACGACGCTGTACATTCACTGCCTGTCGCGCAATACCACGATGATGCACATCGCGAAAAAGGCCGGCATGAAGATCGAGTACGCGTACGGCGAAGCCGACGCCTATCTGACGCTCGCGCCCGCCGACCAGAACAGCATCATCTCCGAGATGCTGCAGGAACAGGCGGCCGTGTTCGACTACGTGCTCAAACGCCAGGCGCGCAGCACGTCGAAAATAATCGAATCGTTCATTCCGACCGCGATCGCCGCGTAAGCGCAGCGCGTCACCGCATCCGCCAGAAGAGCGGCTCGTCAGCGAGCCGCCGTTTTTGTTTGGACGCGCTCCGGCTTGGTGCGGTCTCTTCACAACGGCAGCGCCGTCGTCTCCTTGAACTTCTCCAGCGAAAAGCTCGACTTCACGTCGATCACCGACGGATGCCGTAGCAACTGGTCCTGCACGAAGCGCGAAAAATGCGCCATGTCGCGCACCTGAACGCGCAGCAGGTAGTCCATGTCGCCCGTCATCGCGTGGCACGCAACCACCTCCGGCCATCCCTGCACTGCCACGCGGAACAACTCCGAATGCGTCGCGCCCGCGCGCCCAGGCGTGCCGTCGGCGCGCGCGCTGAGCACCGGGCCGCCGCGCTTTTCGAGCCGCACGTTCACGTAGGCGAGCAGGTCGAGCCCGAGCAACTGCGCATCGAGCAGCGCAACGTAGCCGCGAATCACGCCGATTTCCTCCAGCCGCCGGATGCGCCGCAAGCACGGGCTCGGCGACAGGTTGACCCGTTCAGCGATTTCCTGGTTCGACAGCCGCCCGTTCTCCTGGAGAATGGCCAGAATGCGCCTGTCGATTGCGTCTATCTCGATTTGAGCCATGTTCTGCCGTTTAATTCCTTTCGCGCGCGAGAAAATAGCTCAAGGGTAGAATCCCCCGCTTAATTTCGCAAGATTTCTTCTCGGATCGGCAACTACACTGTTCTTCATCAAATCGCGCGAGCGCGCCGGATCAGGAGACACAACATGAAGGTTCCCACTTGGGAGAATCCCGTCGGCACCGACGGCTTCGAGTTCATCGAATACACCGCGCCCGATCCCGTCGCGCTCGGCAAGCTGTTCGAGCGCATGGGCTTCACGGCCGTCGCGAAGCATCGCCACAAGGACGTGACGCTGTACCGGCAGGGTGCGATCAACTTCATCGTCAATGCTGAGCCGGATTCGTTCGCGCAGCGCTTCGCGCGTCTGCACGGCCCGTCGATCTGCGCGATCGCGTTTCGGGTGCAGGACGCCGCCAAAGCGTACAAGCGCGCGCTCGAACTCGGCGCATGGGGCTTCGACAACAAAACGGGCCCGATGGAGCTGAACATCCCCGCCATCAAGGGCATCGGCGATTCGCTGATCTATTTCGTCGACCGCTGGCGCGGCAAGAACGGCGCGACGCCGAACAGCATCGGCGACATCGGCATCTACGACGTCGATTTCGAGCCGATTCCGGGCGCCGATCCGAACCCCGTCGGCCACGGCCTCACCTATATCGACCACCTGACGCACAACGTCCATCGCGGGCGCATGCAGGAATGGGCCGAGTTCTACGAGCGCCTGTTCAACTTCCGCGAAGTGCGCTACTTCGATATCGAGGGCAAGGTGACGGGCGTGAAGTCGAAGGCGATGACGTCGCCGTGCGGCAAGATCCGCATTCCGATCAACGAAGAAGGCTCGGAAACGGCAGGACAAATCCAGGAATATCTCGACGCGTATCGCGGCGAAGGCATCCAGCACATCGCGCTCGGCACGGACGACATCTACAAGACGGTGGACGGCCTGCGCGCGTCGAACATTTCGCTGCTCGACACGATCGACACGTATTACGAACTCGTCGACCGCCGCGTGCAGAACCACGGCGAGCCGCTCGAAGAGCTGCGCAAGCGGAAAATCCTGATCGACGGCGCGCGCGAAGACCTGCTGCTGCAAATCTTCACCGAGAACCAGATCGGACCGATCTTCTTCGAGATCATCCAGCGCAAGGGCAATCAGGGATTCGGTGAGGGCAACTTCAAGGCGCTGTTTGAATCGATCGAACTGGATCAGATTCGTCGCGGAGTTGTGCAGGACAAAACCTGATGCGTGCTTGAAGCGATAGGACCAGCAAAGAAAAAGGCGAGGAATCTGACGATCCTCGCCTTTTTCGTACAGTAGAACCCGCGGTCTCAGTCAGTCCGCCGGTTCGGGGATTCATGTGCAGCGGACGATCACCCGATCGAACCGCCGTCGAAGGGTCAGCCTTGCTGCTCCGATTCGTCGGACGAGCGCCGCTGGTTCACGGCGACCGAAGTCGCGGCCACTTGAGTCGTGCGCGTGACGGCATTCGCGAGCGCATTGGCGCTGTTCGGGCGCATAGGCGCGCTCATCGCGAAGAATGCTGCCGAGACCATCAGGAAGGTCTGGATGTGTTTCGTGTTCATGCGTACTCCTTTTTCGACTGCACAGCGAAGCTCCGCAGCATGCGGAACGTTGCGATTCGTGCAGATGGGGAGTTTAGACCGCAATTTCAAGCGCCGATCCGCCCCGTTTCAAGCTTTTACACCTCGTAACAGGGCGAATCATAAAGCGCGCGCGGCGTCACACGCGTGACATTTTTGGCTGCCGTGCTGCCGCATCGTGGTGTTTTCAACGATAGGCGACGGGTTTTTACCAGTGCTACCATCGCAAAAAAGCCGTCAATATGGCGACCCCGGCCAGAGCATTCACAAGATGCCGAGGCCGAGAAGGTTTTGGCGATCCCAAACTGGGTGGAGGAGTACACATAATGAATGCCCCGCTAGACGCAGGTCAGCGAGCCTCGCTCGAAGCCGCGTTGAATTCCGTCACGCTAGACGACAAATACACGCTCGAACGCGGCCGCGCGTACATGAGCGGCATCCAGGCGCTGGTCCGCCTGCCGATGCTGCAGCAGGAGCGCGACAAGGCCGCCGGGCTCAATACAGCCGGATTCATCTCCGGCTATCGCGGATCGCCGCTCGGCGGTCTCGACCAGTCGCTGTGGAAGGCGAAGAAGCACCTCGCCGCACACCAGGTCGTATTCCAGCCCGGCGTCAACGAAGACCTCGCCGCCACCGCCGTGTGGGGTTCGCAGCAGGTCAATCTCTATCCGAGCGCCAAATACGACGGCGTGTTCTCGATGTGGTACGGCAAGGGCCCCGGCGTCGACCGCTCGGGCGACGTGTTCAAGCACGGCAACTCGGCCGGTTCGTCGCGACATGGCGGCGTCCTCGTGCTGGCCGGCGACGATCACGCTGCCAAATCGTCGACGCTCGCGCACCAGTCCGAACATCTGTTCAAGGCATGCGGCCTGCCTGTGCTGTTTCCGTCGAACGTGCAGGAATATCTCGATTTCGGCCTGCACGGCTGGGCGATGAGCCGCTACTCCGGCCTGTGGGTCGCGATGAAGTGCGTGACCGACGTGGTCGAATCGTCGGCTTCCGTCGATATCGATCCGCAACGCACGCGCATCATTCTCCCCGACGACTTCGCGATGCCCGAAGGCGGTCTGAACATCCGCTGGCCCGATCCGCCGCTGGTGCAGGAAGCGCGTCTGCTCGACTACAAGTGGTACGCCGGGCTCGCCTATGTGCGCGCGAACAAGCTCGATCGCATCGAGATCGATTCGCCGCACGCGCGCTTCGGCATCATGACGGGCGGCAAGGCGTATCTGGATGTGCGCCAGGCGCTCACCGATCTCGGTCTCGACGACGAAACCTGTTCGCGCATCGGCATTCGCCTGTACAAGGTCGGCTGCGTGTGGCCGCTCGAAGCGCAAGGCGCGCAGGCGTTCGCGCGCGGGCTCGAAGAGATTCTGGTGGTCGAAGAAAAGCGTCAGATTCTCGAATACGCGATCAAGGAAGAGCTGTACAACTGGCCCGATGCGCAGCGTCCGCGCGTGTTCGGCAAGTTCGATGAAAAAGATGGCGCAGGCGGCGAATGGTCGGTGCCGATGGGCAACTGGCTGCTGCCCGCGCACTACGAACTGTCGCCCGCCATCATCGCGAAGGCGATCGCTACGCGTCTCGACAAGTTCGACCTGCCGTCCGACGTGCGCGCCCGCATTGCCGCGCGCATCGCCGTGATCGACGCGAAGGAAAAAGCGCTCGCGCGCCCGAAAGTCGCGATCGAGCGCAAGCCGTGGTTCTGCTCGGGCTGCCCGCACAACACGTCGACCAACGTGCCGGAAGGCTCGCGCGCGATGGCGGGCATCGGCTGCCACTACATGACCGTGTGGATGGACCGCAGCACGAGCACGTTCAGCCAGATGGGCGGCGAAGGCGTGGCGTGGGTCGGCCAGGCGCCGTTCACCAACGACAAGCACGTGTTCGCCAATCTCGGCGACGGCACGTACTTCCACTCCGGACTGCTGGCGATTCGCGCGGCGATCGCGTCGAAAGCGAACATCACGTACAAGATTCTGTACAACGACGCCGTCGCGATGACGGGCGGCCAGCCCGTCGACGGCGTGCTGACCGTGCCGCAAATCACACATCAGCTCGCGGCAGAAGGCGCGAAGAAAATCGTCATCGTCACCGACGAGCCCGACAAGTACAACGGCAACGTCGGCTTGGCGCCTGGCATCGACATTCATCATCGGGACGAACTCGACGACGTGCAACGCGTGCTGCGCGACATCGAAGGCACGACGATCCTGATTTACGACCAGACCTGCGCGACCGAGAAGCGGCGCCGCCGCAAACGCGGCGCGTATCCCGATCCGGCGAAGCGCGTCGTGATCAACGAGGCGGTGTGCGAAGGCTGCGGCGATTGCTCCGTGCAGTCGAACTGCCTTTCCGTCGAGCCGCTCGAAACCGAGTTCGGCACGAAGCGGCAGATCAACCAGTCGACCTGCAACAAGGACTACTCGTGCCTGAAGGGCTTCTGCCCGAGTTTCGTCACGGTGGAAGGCGGTCAGCTGCGCAAGCCGAAGGCGTCGGGCGTCGCGAGCGAGGCGATGCCGGGCGTGCCCGATCCGGACATTCCCGCCATCGCCCGTCCGTACGGCGTGCTGGTGACGGGCGTCGGCGGCACGGGGGTCGTGACGATCGGCGCGCTGCTCGGCATGGCCGCGCACCTGGAAAGCAAGGGCGTCACCGTGCTCGACGTGACGGGTCTCGCGCAAAAAGGCGGCGCGGTATTGAGCCACGTGCAGATCGCGAACCAGCCCGCCGACATCCATGCGACACGCATCGCGATGGGCGAAGCAAGCCTCGTGATCGGCTGCGATTCGATCGTGACGGCGAGCGACGAGTGCGTGTCGCGGATGCAGAACGGCCGCACGCACGTCGTGCTGAACAGCGCGCCGACGCCGACGGCCGAGTTCATCAAGAACCCGAACTGGCGCTTCCCCGGCGCGAGCGCGGATGCCGACGTGCGCGCGGCAGCCGGCGACGACCACGTGTCGGCCGTCGATGCGAATCACTTTGCCGTGGCGCTGCTCGGCGATGCGATCTACACGAATCCGTTCGTGCTTGGCTATGCGTGGCAAAAGGGCTGGCTGCCGCTCACGCACGAGTCGCTGACGCGCGCGATCGAGTTAAACGCCGTGCAGGTGGAAAAGAATCTGGCGGCATTCGAATGGGGCCGTCGCGCGGCGCACGATCTGTCCGCGGTGCGCAAGCTCGCGAACATGCAAGACCGGCTCGACGACGGCAACACAGCGAACGCCGCAGCCAGCAAGATCATTTCGCTGCACACGCCGAAGGCGCTCGATTCGCTGATCGACAAGCGCGCGCAATATCTCACTGCGTATCAGAACGACGCGTACGCGACGCGCTATCGCAAGCTGGTCGACGAAGTGCGCGCCGCCGAAACAAAGCTCGAAGCCGTGGACGCGCAAATGCCGCTGACGGAAGCCGTCGCGAAGAATCTGCACAAGCTGATGGCGTACAAGGACGAGTACGAAGTGGCGCGTCTCTACTCGGACCCGGCGTTCGTCGAGAAGCTAAAGGCGAATTTCGAAGGCGACTGGAAGCTCAAATTCCATCTTGCGCCACCCGCGACGTCGAAGAAGGACGCGCACGGTCACCTCGTGAAGAAACAGTATGGCCCGTGGATGCTCAATGCAATGCACGTGCTCGCGAAGATGAAGTTCCTGCGCGGCACGGCGCTCGACGTGTTCGGCAAGACGGAAGAGCGTCGGACGGAACGCGCGCTGATCGGAGAGTATGAGGCGCTGGTGCGCGAACTGATCGGCGGTTTGACGGTCGAGAAGCGCGCGCTGGCCGTCGAACTCGCGAGCCTGCCGGACGGCATTCGCGGCTACGGTCACGTGAAGGACAACAACCTGAAGGGCGTGCGCGCGAAGTGGGCGTCGCTGCTCGAGAAGTGGCGCGCGCCGGCGGGCAGTGTCGAGCGGCACGTCGCCTGAGGCTTGCAGCGGTTCATGCAGCAGTAGCGAAAAGGGCACCTCGCGGTGCCCTTTTTTATTGCATCAGCGACGACGGCGCGTTACTTCGCGGCATTGCGCTCCACGTTGGCGTTCGCCGAAGCGACAGCCGTCATGTTGATGATCCGGCGCACGGTCGCGGCCGGCGTCAGGATGTGCACTGGCTTGGCCGCGCCAAGCAGGAACGGACCGACCGTCACGCCTTCGCCGCCGATCATCTTCAGCAGGTTGTACGTGATGTTCGCCGCTTCGACGTTCGGCATGATCAGCAGGTTCGCTTCGCCCGTCAGCGTCGTGCCGGGGAACGCGGCCTTGCGGACCGCTTCCGACAGCGCCGCGTCGCCGTGCATTTCGCCGTCCACTTCGAGGTGCGGCGCCCGCTCGGCGATCAGCTTGCGTGCAGCGGCCATGCGCGCGGACGACGACGACGGCACGCTGCCGAAGTTCGAGTTCGACAGCAGCGCGACCTTCGGCACGATGCCGAATTTCTCGATCTCGCTCGCGGCGAGAATCGTCATGTCGGCGAGTTGCTCGGCCGTCGGCACTTCGTTCACGTACGTGTCACTGATGAACAGGTTGCGGCCCGGCAGCATCAGCAGATTCATCGCCGCGTAGTTGTCGACGTGCTCCGCCTTGCCCAGCACCTGCTCGACGAACTTCAGATGCTCGTGATACGTGTCGATCAGGCCGCAGATCATGCCGTCGGCGTCGCCGAGATGCACGAGAATCGCGCCGATCAGCGTGTTGAACTTGCGCATCGCGGCTTTCGCCACTTCCGGCGTCACACCGGAACGTGCACCGATTTCGTGATACGCCTGCCAGCTCTTCTGATAGCGCGGATCGTCTTCGGGATTGACGATCTCGAAATCCTCGCCGCACTTGAGCTTCGAGCCCATCTTCTTCAGGCGCATTTCGATCACGCTCGGACGGCCCACCAGAATCGGTTTGGCGATCTTTTCCAGCAGCACGAATTGCGCGGCGCGCAGCACGCGCTCGTCTTCGCCTTCCGCGAACACGATGCGCGCCGGTTGCGCCTTGGCCGCCGCGAACACCGGGCGCATGACCATGCCCGTGCGGTAGACCGTCGCGCCGAGTTGCTCGCGATACGCGTCCATGTCCTGAATCGGTCGCGTCGCGACGCCCGAATCCATCGCGGCTTGCGCGACGGCGGGCGCGATCTTGATGATCAGGCGCGGATCGAATGGCTTCGGAATCAGGTAGTCCGGACCGAATTCGAGCGAATGGCCTTCGTACGCCTTCGCGACTTCATCGCCCTGATCGGTTTCTTCCGCGAGTTCGGCAATCGCGCGCACGCACGCGAGCTTCATTTCTTCCGTGATCGTGGTCGCGCCGACATCGAGCGCGCCGCGGAAGATGAACGGGAAGCACAGCACGTTGTTGACCTGGTTCGGATAGTCCGAACGTCCCGTCGCGATGATCGCGTCCGGGCGCACCTTCTTCGCTTCTTCCGGACGGATTTCCGGTTCCGGGTTCGCGAGCGCGAGGATCAGCGGCTTGTCGGCCATCGTCACGACCATTTCCGGCTTCAGCACGCCTGCGCTCGAACAGCCGAGGAACACGTCGCAGCCGTGCATCGCGTCGCCGAGCGTGCGCGCATCGGTGCTTGCCTGATAGCGCTCTTTCGACGCATCCAGATTGCCGCGCCCTTCGTAGATGACGCCCTTCGAGTCGACCACCAGCGTGTTCGATTTCTTCAGGCCCAGGTGCACGAGCAGATCCAGACACGCAATTGCCGCCGCGCCCGCGCCCGAGCAAACCAGCTTGATGTCTTCCAGCTTCTTGCCGACCACTTTCAGGCCGTTGAGAATCGCCGCCGACGCAATGATGGCCGTGCCGTGCTGATCGTCGTGGAAAACGGGAATCTTCATGCGCTCGCGCAGCTTCTTCTCGATGTAGAAGCATTCGGGCGCCTTGATGTCTTCGAGGTTGATGCCGCCGAGCGTCGGCTCCAGCATCGCGATCGCTTCGACAAGCTTGTCGGGATCGGACTCGCTTAGTTCGATATCGAACACGTCGATGCCGGCGAACTTCTTGAACAGGCAGCCCTTGCCCTCCATCACCGGCTTCGCAGCGAGCGGCCCGATGTTGCCGAGGCCCAGCACGGCCGTGCCATTCGTGATCACGCCGACCAGGTTGCCGCGCGACGTGTACTTCTGCGCGTCGAGCGGTTCGTCGTAAATGGCCATGCACGCGGCTGCGACGCCCGGCGAATACGCGAGCGACAGGTCCAGCTGGTTCGAAAGCGGCTTGGTCGGCGTAACCGAGATCTTGCCGGGCCTGGGATTCTGGTGATATGCGAGAGCGCTTTGCTTCAGTTGTTCGTCCATTTTCTAACCTGCGAGACGTTAATAATTGGGCCCGGCTCAAATACCACGTGCTGCGCTGGCCATTGTCGACGGTAGATCGACGGTGGCGATTCTCGCGTGCGCCGGTTGGGCGCGGCGTCAAACCTCAGCGGAAAGCAGGTGGCGCTGAGCTTTTTCGGGTCGATCAGTGTACACCCCGGAAGAGACGGTTCGGGGCGGTTTTGTACCAGTTGGATAAGACGAAACCGTGCCGGCGCCTGCTGCAGCGCGGCATGAAAACGCTTCCGTCTTGACCGCCGGCATCTGGCGGCAAGGGGTTATTCGAGCGCTGCGCCGCGGCGTTCCGGAATCAGAAAAAGCGTGGCGACGATGTCGAGCAGATAGATGGATGCGAGCACGCCGAGCGCCGCCGCGAACGAAAACCGCGCGGCCAGCGCGCCGACGGCGACGGGCCCGAACCCGCCGACTGCACGGCCGAGGTTGAACAACACGTTTTGCGCGCTAGCGCGGGCGTCGGTCGGATAAAGCTCGGAAATCAGCGCACCATAGCCGCCGATCATCCCGTTGACGAACACGCCCATCACCGCGCCGCCGATCAACAGCGCAAACGGCGTGGTCAGTTGCGCATAGACGAACACCATCACGACGGCGCCCGCCTGGTAGAACAGAAACGCGGGCTTGCGTCCGAAGCGGTCAGCCGCGACGCCGAACAGCCAGATGCCGACGGCCATGCCGAGCACGGTCACGGCCGTCCACAGTCCGGAGCGCGTCAGCGAGTAGCCGAAGGTCTTGGACAGGTACGTGGGCAGCCAGATCATCAGGCCGTAGTAGCCGAAGTTCTGCACCGAGCACAGGATCACGACGCCGAGGCTCGCGCGCGTGGTCCGCGCGTCGGCGACGAGCAGTTTCAGCGGCGGTTTGTGCATGCCGCGCGCGACGCGCTCGGTGAAAAGCGCGGGTTCCTCCACGCGCCGCCGCACGAGAAAAGACACCACGGCAGGCAGCAGCCCGATCGCGAACATGCCGCGCCAGCCGATGACGGGCAGCAGCAGCGGCGTGAGCAGCGCCGCCGCCAGTACGCCCAGCTGCCAGCCCAGCCCGACATACGACGACACGCGCGCCCGCCGCGCCGCCGGCCACGCCTCCGCAACCAGCGCCATGCCGATGCCAAACTCGCCGCCCAGGCCGACACCCGCGATCGTCCGGTAAATGAGCAGATCGCCGTAGCCTTGAGCCAGCGCGCACAGGCCCGTGAATATCGCAAAAATCAGGATCGTCCACGTCAGCATCCGCACGCGTCCGAAATAGTCGCTCAACACGCCGAAGATCAGCCCGCCCGCAACCGCGCCGACCAGCGTCCACGTCACCAGCGAGCCGGCTTGCGTCGACGTAAGGTGCAGGTCGGCGGCGATGGCGGGCAGCATGAAGCCGAGAATCAGCAGGTCGAAGCCGTCCATCGCATAGCCGAGCACCGACGCGAGCAGCGCCCGCGCGCCGTAGCCGGGACGGGCGTGTTGCGCAGCGGGGTTCGAGGAGGAAACGGTGTTCATGGGCGGCGAGTTCGGTGCGGACATGGATGGAAAGCGGCAATCCGGCTCTCCGTGGAAATTTCGCGAGAGTGTAAAGGCCGCCGATAAGCGTCACAACCTGGCCAAAATGCATAGGCGCAATGCACAACCTGTCGTCGCGGGTACTGGCTTTGGGCGCCTCGGCCCTAAGAACAGTCCGAATCGGGTAAAATATTGGGCTACGCGCGCAGCAAACCGGCCGGTTTTCAACTCGTCCGGCATGTTTCGCCCACCAGGGCGCGAAATGTCACGCTTGCTGCGCCATCGGGCCGCGCGCCCGCCCTCCCGCTCATCACCAAGGATTCGCCCATGACAGGCTTCGATCGCCAGACGATCTCCGACACGACCGCCAAAATGCTGCTGGAAGTCCAGGCAGTGCATTTCAACGCGGAAAAACCGTACATCTTCACTTCCGGCTGGGCGAGCCCGGTGTACATCGACTGCCGCAAGCTGATCTCGTATCCGCGCGTGCGCCGCGGCCTGATGGAAATGGCCGAAGCGACGATCCTGCGCGACGTCGGCTACGAGCAGATCGACGCTGTCGCCGGTGGCGAAACGGCGGGCATCCCGTTCGCAGCGTGGCTGTCCGACCGCCTGATGGTGCCGATGCAATACGTGCGCAAGAAGCCGAAGGGTTTCGGCCGTAACGCGCAGATCGAAGGTCTGCTGACGGAAGGCCAGCGCGTGCTGCTGGTCGAAGACCTGACCACCGACAGCCGCAGCAAGATCAACTTCATCAACGCGCTGCGCACGGCGGGCGCGCAGGTGAACCACTGCTTCGTGCTGTTCCATTACAACATCTTCAAGGAAAGCGTGTCGGTGCTGAAGGATATCGACGTCGACCTGCACGCGCTCGCTACGTGGTGGGACGTGCTGCGCATCGCGAAGGAGAAGGGCTACTTCGACACGAAGACGCTCGATGAAGTCGAAAAATTCCTGCACGCACCCGCCGAGTGGTCGGCGGCGCACGGTGGCGCGACGGCTGCGCCGCAATAAGCCTTTTTGTGTCGGCGGGCGGCGACTCATGCGCCATGCATCGCCAGGCACGTAACGAACAAGGCCGCCTGTCGTCTGGACAGGCGGCCTTGTTATTTCTATTTCAAAAACCGCAGATTCTGAAAGTCGCTGAAGGCGTTCTCAAGGACACCCCAGGACGTTTCCGACGATCATCCGTTCGAGTCAGCTTCACCCGGCGCATACGACGATAGATTCAGCAAGCCATTGCTTTGCGCATACTGAAAAAGTTCGGAGTCCCGTTCAAGTCCGAGTTTGCGCATCGCTGTGTTCTTCTGCGTGCTGATGGTCTTGATGCTGCGATTCAGCTGTTCGGAAATTTCCTTGATCGTCATGCCCGAAACAAAGAGCCGCACGACTTCCAGCTCGCGTTTCGACAGGATCACCTCATCGCTCTTACCGCCCGCGTTCATCCGCAAGGTATCGAGCGATGCCTTCACCGACGGACTCATGTATTCGAGATGACGGCTGACGTGCTGCACGGCGAGACCGATGTGGCTTAGATCGTCCGATTTGTTCACGACCGAAATCACGCCAAGCTCGTTCAAGCGCTTCAACAATGCGGCGTTTTCGAGCATCGTCAGGACAACGATAGGCAAGTCGGGAAAATTCCGACGCAGATAACCGATCAGCGGCAGACCGTCGCCGTATTGCCCGCCGGGCATCGCGAGATCCGTGACGAGTACGTCGCAGGGCGTGGTCTGCAGTATCTTCACCAGGTCGGTGGACTGCTTCGCGCGCGCGACCACACGGATGCCCTGAAATTTGAGCAACGCCTGTTCGGCACCAAAAAGAATGACTGGATGATCATCGGCGACCACGACCCTGATGGGATCCTGCATGGTCCTTCCTTCTTCTGACAATCCGCGCTCCGAAACTTCAGTCATGCAACCGTTCTTAGTTCTAAATTTATAGGACTTGTCTGCTTGTGTACAACCGCGACGACTGCAGCGACTATAGCCGATTTCACGCGTCACTGGCCGCTCATCGAGCACAAATGGCTGTAAAAGATGTAATGTTAGATTCGATTCGCCGCTTGGACACAAAAAAGGACAATAATCTCTCGTAAGAACAATTCTTTACGAGCCTGACAGGAGATTCGGCACATGCGCTTGCGTTGTCCCGTCGTTGCGCCTGCTTCGTCCCGTTCGTTCCTGGTGTTTCTGTCTCGTGTGCCTATGCGCGCTGCCTCGCTCGTCGCCGTCGCGTTCGCGTTTTACGCGTCGAGCGTCTTCGCCGACACCGCGTTCACCGTGACAAGCGCGAGTTTTCGCCCGGGCGCCGCCGTCGACAATGCCCAGTTGCTCGACCGCTACGATTGCAAAGGCCTCAACCGCTCGCCGCAACTCAGCTGGCACAATCCGCCGGACGGCACGCGCAGCTTCGCTGTCACGATGTTCGATCCCGATGCGCCGGGGCGCGGCTGGTGGCACTGGGCCGTCGCCGGCATTCCCGCCAACGTCGATCGCCTGCCGGAAAACGCGAGCGCCTCCGGCTTTCTTAAGAAACTCGGCGCCGTCGAAGCCCGCGACGATTTCGATATCGACGGGTATGGCGGGCCTTGTCCGCCTGCGGGCAAGCCACATCGCTATGTCATCACCGTGTACGCGTTGAATACACCGAACCTGAGGCTCGCGCAAGGACGACCGTCGCTGATGTTCGACCACGAGATCAGCACGGCGACGCTCGGCTACGCCCGCATGACCGTCACATACGGCCGATAGCCTCGCGTGCGCCTGCGCGCCGCGACTCGGCGGACCTTTCGCCGCGCCTGAAAGAACCTGCGCCAGATGACAGAATGAAGGCAGCCTGACATCGCCTCACGCGCAGTTCGATAATTCCCTGCAACGACGGAGCTGTTCATGTCGAAAATCATCATCGTGTATCACAGCGGTTACGGCCACACGAAGAAGCTGGCGGAAGCCGTGCTCGCGGGCACCCTCGATGGCGGCGCCGATGCCAGGCTGATCGCCGTCGGCGAACTGGACGACGCGGGCTGGGCAGAGCTGGATACGGCCGATGCGCTGATTTTCGGTGCGCCGACCTACATGGGCGGGCCGTCCGCCGACTTCAAGAAATTCGCCGACGCCAGCTCGAAGCCGTGGGTCGGCCAAAAGTGGAAGGACAAGGTGGCGGCCGGCTTCACCAACTCCGCGACGATGAACGGCGACAAATTCTCGACGATCCAGTACTTCATCACGCTCGCGATGCAGCACGGCATGATCTGGGCGGGCTTGGGAATAATGCCCGCCAACACGAAAGCCGCGACGCGCAACGACCTGAATTATGTCGGCGGATATGCGGGGTTGCTGTCGCAGTCGCCCGCCGACGCCACGCCCGACGAAGCCCCCCTGCCCGGCGATCTCGACACGGCAAAAGTGTTCGGCGCGCGGATCGCCGCCGTGACGGCGCGCTGGAAGGCAGGGCAGCCGACGTAGGAGTTTAGTGCCTTGGGGCCTGGCGCTGCTCCCCCCATAAGCCCGCCTGCTCGAGCCGCGCCCGCTGTCACGCCGATGCCACTGTTGCGGCGCAACGTGTTTTTGGGGCGAATGTGCGCACGCGCCGGCCTACGGTCTTAAAATAGCGTTCCGGCGCAGCCAGGCGCCCCGTTTTCCCGCCGTTTAATCAGCAAGCGAGATCGAGATGAGCACGAAAGTTTTTGTCGACGGACAGGAAGGCACGACCGGCCTGAAGATTTTCGAATACCTGTCGCAGCGCGCCGACGTTGAAATCCTCCGCATCGAAGAAGCCAAGCGCAAGGATCTCGACGAGCGCCGTCGTCTCATCAATGCTTCCGACGTCACGTTTCTGTGTCTGCCCGATGTCGCGTCGCGCGAATCGGCCTCGCTTGTCGAGAACGAGCGCACGGTGCTGATCGACGCGAGCACCGCGTTTCGCACCAGCGCCGACTGGGCGTACGGCCTGCCCGAACTGGCGCGCGCGCAACGCGAGCGTCTGCGCAGCGCGAAGCGCATTGCCGTGCCGGGCTGCCACGCGTCGGCGTTCGTGCTGGCCATGCGCCCGCTCGTCGAAGCAGGCGTCGTGTCGAAAGACTTCGCCGCGCACAGCTATTCGATCACCGGCTACAGCGGCGGCGGCAAGAAAATGATCGCGGACTACGAAGCGGGCGGCAACGCCAGGCTCGACAGCCCGCGCCCCTATGCACTCGGCCTCGCGCACAAGCATCTGCCCGAAATGGCCGCGCACACGGGCCTCGCGAACGCGCCCATCTTCACGCCGATCGTCGGCAACTTCTTCAAGGGCCTCGCCGTCACGACCTACTTCACGCCTGGCCAACTGGCCAAGCCGGCCACGCCGCAGGACGTGCAGGCGCTGTTCGCCGAGTACTACCGCGGCGAGCAGTTCGTGCGCGTCGCCCCGTTCAACGCCGAGGACAACCTCGACAACGGCTTCTTCGACGTCCAGGCGAACAACGACACGAACCGCGTGGACCTGTTCGTGTTCGGCAACGAAGAGCGTTTCGTGACCGTTGCGCGCCTCGACAACCTCGGCAAAGGCGCATCGGGCGCGGCGATCCAGTGCATGAATCTCGCCATCGGCGCAGACGAGGCCGCGGGCCTGAAACACTGACGTATCGCTCCGGACGGCACGCCGTCCTTGCATCGAAAAGCCGGCATTCAAACGCCGGCTTTTTTTCGCGCTTATCTAGCCGCGACATCGATCTTCCAGTACTTCCAGTACGACGTCGGCGAGGTGACGAAGGCTGGACTGACGGCCGCCCCATCATCACGTTCATCACATTCATCACGTTCATCGCGGTGTCGTGCAGGTCTGCGTACGAATGCGCGAACGTGGAGCAAGATTCAGGGCAAAAAAAAAGCCCGCCGAGTTGGCGGGCTGAATCCATATCAGAGGAGACATGGAGGAGACAAGACGAACTATAGCAAACCCACTGCTGCGATGCAACAAACCTACTTAGAGGACGACTTCTAGGCCGTAGAAGGTGGACAAATCGTCGCACAAATACCATTTGGAAGCTTTTTTGTGCTTCGCATCATGAGCGCGTCGGGCGAACGGAATCAGTGCCGCATCAGCCCCATGATTGCGCCGAAGCCGACGAACACGCCGCCCGTCAGCCGGTTGAAGGCCTTCGCGACGCTGCTGCTCCTCAGCTTCGCACCGATCCGCGTGCCGCAGCCCGCGTAGACGGCGTACCAGCTGACTTCCATGACGGCCGTGGTCGCGACGAGCACGGCGAATTGCGGCAGAGTCGGCTGCGAGGCGTCGATGAACTGCGGCAGCAAGGCAGCCGAAAACAGAATCGCCTTCGGATTGCTGCTGCCCACCAGAAAGCCGTTGCGCAAGAGCGCGCCGCGCGCCGGGATGCGCTTGCCGGCGGCATCGGCCGAAGCGTCGACTTGCGCCGCCGCGACTTCGCTCGCGGGCGCGCGCCATGCCTTCACGCCGAGCCAGATCAGATAGGCCGCGCCGATCAGCCGCAGCGCGTCGAACGTCGTCGGCCAGGCCTTCAGAAGCACGCCGAGACCAGCGACGGACACGGCCAGCATCAGCATCAGCGACATCAGGCAGCCGGCCATCGTGGCCGTCGTGGGGCGCATGCCGTAGCGGGCGCCGTGCGTCATCATCAACAGCATGTTCGGGCCGGGAATCGCGCAGACGACGAAAATCGTCGCGACGTACAGCCCCCAGGTGTGCAGACTCATGGTGCGTTTGCTCGATGAAAGGAAAACGGCCCGCGCCGCCGCCCAACGGCGGCAGGCGCGAATCACAGCAACAAGCGAAAAGAAGCGACAACGACCAACAAGCGACAAGCCGTCCGCCTTCGCGCGACGCCAGCCGCGCATGCGCCGACGGCGGGCGCTGCGTCAACGGCCCGCGCGACGCGCGGCCACCTGACCCAGCACCGCGAAGTCCTTGTCGCCGTTGCCATGCGCGACGGCTTCGATCAGGCTGTCGCGTACGGCGCTCGCCACGGGCATCGGCGTCGACACGGAGTCGGCTGCCGCCAGTGCGAGGCGCACGTCCTTCAGGCCGAGGCGCGCCTTGAAGAGCGCCGGTTCGTAGCGCTGTTCCGCGATCATCTTGCCGTAGCCCTGATAGACCGGGCCGGGGAACACGCTGTTCGTGATGACGTCGAGAAAATCCTGCATCGCGACGCCATGACCGCCGAGCAGCGCCGACGCCTCGCCAAGCGACTCCACCGCCGACGCCAGCATGAAATTCGCCGCCAGCTTCACGACGTTCGCCTGCTGCGGCAGCGAGCCGATGCGCCACGTCTTCTGGCCGATCGCGTCGAACACCGGCTGCACGCGGTCGATCGCCTCGGCGGGGCCTGCAGCGACGATCGTCAGCTTCGCGGCCGCCGCGACGTCCGGGCGGCCCATCACGGGCGCCGCGACGTAATGCAGGCCGCGTCCGGCGTGCGCCGTCGCCAGTTCTTCGGCGAGCGTGACGGAGACGGTCGCCATGTTCACGTGAATCAGCCCGCGCGGCGCGTGCTCGAGCAACGGCGCGGTGATCACCTCGCGCAGCGCGATGTCGTCGGCGAGCATCGAAAAGACGGCGTCGCCCGTGAAAGCCTCGGCGGGCGTCGCGACCACCTGCGCGCCCAGCCCGGCGAGCGGCTGCGCCTTGTCTGCCGAGCGGTTCCATACACGCACCGTATGTCCGGCTTTCAACATGTTTGCGACCATCGCGGCGCCCATTTCGCCGAGACCGATAAAACCGATGTCCATCAATAGCTCCTGTACAAGAACACGAAGTAGAGCATAGTCGGGCGCGCCGTGCAGGTAATTGCCCATCGGCAGCGCGTGCGGCCCGGTGCGATACTCGATGTCATGGTCACCGCGACTTTCCGCTTCTACGAAGAACTGAACGACTTCCTCGCGCGGCCCCTGCGCCGTCAGTCGTTCAGTTGCGAGTGCGCGCGCGCCGCCACGGCCAAGCACATGATCGAGGCGCTGGGCGTGCCGCATACGGAAGTCGAGCTGATTCTCGTCAATGGCGAGTCCGTGCGCTTCGAGCATCAGTTGTGCGAAGGCGACCGCGTGGCCGTCTATCCGAAGTTCGAGGCGCTCGACATCCAGCCGCTGCTGCGCGTGCGCGAGCGGCCGCTGCGCGTCGTGCGCTTCGTCGCCGATGCGCATCTCGGCGGGCTTGCGCAACTGCTGCGGCTAGCCGGCTTCGATACCCTGTACGACAACCATTACGCCGATTCGCATATCGAGCAGATCGCCTCGGGCCAGGACCGCATCGTCCTCACGCGCGATCGCGAGTTGCTCAAGCGCCGAACGATCACGCACGGTTGCTACGTGCGCGCGCTGAAGCCACAAGCGCAGTTGCGCGAAATATTCGACCGGCTCGATCTGGCGCACAGCGCGCGGCCGTTTCGCCTGTGCCTCACGTGCAACGCGCCGCTGCGGCGCATTCCAAAAGACGAAGCCATCGGCCGCGCGCCCGCAGGCGTGCTCGAGCGGCATTCGCAGTTCGTCACGTGCGACGTGTGCGGGCGCGTGTTTTGGGAAGGCTCGCACTGGCGGCGCATGCGCGCGCTCATGGACAGCGTGACGGGCGCGCCGGCGCCCGCGAAGTAAGCGCGGGCTCCTGCACGACGCGGATCGAGGCTGCCGCGACCGGCCGCCGTCGCGCGATGCGTACAATGCTGGATCGCTTATCGTTAGAGGCCTTTCACGCATGGCAATGAAGAAATTCGACCTTGAAAAGAACAAGGCGCTGAAACTCGGCAACCAGATGAAGCAGTCCGTTGCCGCCGACCGCTTCGGCAAGGCGTCGTCGCAGCACGCGCAGCTCGACAGGCGCGAGCAGCGCAAGCTCGATCAGGCCAAGGGGCTCGTGCCGTTTGCGTGCAAATTGCCCGAAACGCTCGTCGATCAGTTGAAGGAGCGCGCCGCGGCGCATCCCGAAGGCATGAACGGGTTGATCGCCGAGCTGCTCGTCAATGGGCTGGCAGCGGGCGTCTGAGCGCGCGCCCGATACGCAACGGCGCGTATCGATCCCGCGCGAGTCTGATTGCAAGCTGCATGCAAGCTGATAACCAGCGCCCAAATGCAAAAGGCCGAAGCATCCGCTTCGGCCTTTCTTGTTGCTGCGCCGGCATCGCACAAAGCGGCCGGCGCGACAAACAGGCGCTTAGTTCTGCGTGCCCTTGTCGTTCGTGCCCGCTGCCGATGCAGCCGACGACACGCCGGCGCGCTTGCCGTGCGTCTTCAGTTGCTTGTGCGTGTGCTTCGGCTTCGCAGCGGATGCCGCCGCTGCGTCGGATGCCTGTGCGAAAGCTTGAACGGACACCAGCGCGAGCGAGGCGGTGACGAGCGAGGCGATGATCTTCTTCATATGTGTTATCCCCAAACCTGACGACTTTAAGTCAAATGTTGAATTGAAACAGCATGTTGGCGAAGCCTGCCGGCCCACAGCGCCTTGCGGCTCCCCGCGGGGAGTATCACGCAGCGTAGGCGGTTTGTCATCCGGTAAAGCCAGATATGTATTTTCCGGGACACAGCTTTCTTACTCGATGCTTTCAGCGCGTCGACGCTTCGCCGACAGCGCAGCAGGTATCATGTCGGCTGCCTGATCGGGCGGCCATCGATCTGCAAACGCTACCGGAATCGCTGCCGCCGTCGATCAGATTGACCGATCGTTTCGTCTGAGCCAAGGCGCGTGCGCGCGCCGCGCGAAGCGATCCGCGCCGCCAGGACTTCTCCCTTGAAAACCACCACCCGCCAACACCTGCGAGCGAACCTGCTGATGCTCGTCGCCGCGATGATCTGGGGCAGCGCCTTCGTTGCGCAACGCCTGAGCCTCGATGCAATCGGACCGTTTCTCTTCACCGGGTTGCGCTTTCTGCTCGGCGCATTCGTTGTACTGATCGTGTGGTCGCTCGCGCGGCGCCGCCGGGGGGGCCGTGTCGGCCTTGCAGTCCGTTCCGGCGGCCAGCAACCGCGCGCTGTGGCGCGACGGCGCGCTGCTGGGCCTGCTCGTCGCCGGATCGATTTCGTGCCAGCAGATTGGCCTGCAATACACAAAGGTCGCCAACGCCGGCTTCATCAGTTCGCTGTATGTCGTGATCGTGCCGCTGATGGGCGTCGCGCTGCGCCATCAGACGGGCGTCGGCGTGTGGCTCGGCGCGATGCTGGCCGCGCTCGGCATGTACTTTCTCAGTGTCGATGAGCATTTTTCCGTTCAGTACGGCGACTGGCTGCAACTGGCGGGATCGATCGTGATTTCCGCGCAGGTCGTGCTCGTCAGCCGCTTCGCCCGCCGCCATGATCCGTTGGCGCTTGCGCTGGTGCAGTTCGTCGTTTGCGGCGTCGTGAGTCTCGCCATCGGGCTTGTCGTCGATCCGCTGCGCATCGCCGACATCGTTCGCGCTGCACCGACCATCCTCTACGGCGGCGCGCTGTCCGTCGGCGTGGCGTACACGATCCAGGTCGTCGCGCAGAAAGACGCCGCGCCCGCTCACGCCGCCGTGATCTTCAGCATGGAAGGCGTGTTCGCCGCGCTCGCGGGCTGGCTCGTGCTCGGCGAAACGCTCGCTTCGCGCGCGCTGCTCGGCTGCGCGCTGATGCTCGCGGGATTGATTGTCTGTCAGGTGATGCCGATGTGGACCGCGAAGCGCGGCGTCGCGTCGGATTCGGCGGAACCGGCCTGAAAGCCGCTCCGCCTTGCCAACGCGGCGCGGCCGGAAGCCGCACCGCGCTGTCAGGCGGCCGCTTGCGCCAGCGATGCGCGCCAGCTTTCGGCGTAAGCGCGCTTGCGGTGCGTGGGCGGAAAAACGCACCAGCAGCCGTCCGCGTGGCGGAAAAAGAACAACGAGCGTGAATGGTCCGGCAACGACGTTTCGACGCGCACGTAGCGCGTGCTATCCCACTTCGTCCTGCCGAACTGCGTGACATGAACGGGCGCGGAAACGGGCCCGAGCCACTTATCGACCAGAAACCGTAACGACTGCTCAGTGGCGGCTTTCATGACGTTCTCCACGTCGTCTTGCCGTGACAGCTTTCGCGCGACGCGTCCGGCTTATCCTCGTCTGCTTCGGCTGCCTCTTGTGCAGCGAGCTCCATCGCCCGTTGCGTCGCTGCCGCGCGCAGCGCCCTGCAATCCGCTGCGTGCCGCATGTCCGACAGTAGCCGAACCAGTTGTCGCGCGTTCCTGCGTTTCATAAGCACCCCCGCACTGCACAAAAGACTTGAGAAAGCACTTTAACTTTATGCCTTGATCTGTCGTCTCTCTAGTTGTTTTGACGAAATAGCAACAGTCGAATTCGAATTGGACGACTGAGTATTTCATCGGTTTTCATCGTGCCGCCGACATCTCGCGTGGTCTGTGCGCTGGCATGCGCAACGCAGCAACCGTGCAGACCGCGCGGCGCTTCAGTTGGCATCGAATATGCGGTCATTTGCTGCGTAAAACTGCAGATCAAACCGATCAGCTCACCGAACAGGATCTTGCGCCAACGCTACCTGCATATGCGCAAGTACCGCGCCTGCCGCCAGCAGACCTGCCGACCAGATCAGCCCGCGCCCGAGGCCGATTCCGTCGGACACCCATCCGATCACGGTCGGCCCGACGATTTGTCCGAATGCGAACACGATCGTGAATGCGCTGATGCCGCGGCCCCAATGCGCGGCGGGGAAATTGTGGCGCACGAAGGCGGTCGTCGAGGCGACGGCCGACAGGAACGTCGCGCCAAACAGCACACCCGACGCGAATGCGGCCACGGGATGCGCCACCACGGCGGGCAGCAGCGTGGCGGCCGCCAGCAACGCGTTGAGCAGCGCGAGCGCCTGGCCGCCGCGCATGCGATCGAGCAGTGTCGACCAGATGCGCGCCGACACGATCGTCGCGACGCCCAGCAGCACGTAGAAACCCGTCACGACGCCCGCGCTGATGCCGCCATTGCGCAGCAGCGCGACGATGAACGTCATGTAGCCGATGTAGCCAACGCCGAAAAGCCCGTAGCCGGTGAGCGCGAAAAGATAGCGCCGCATCGGCGGAGCGTCGCCTGCGGGCGCGGCGCCCGTTGCCGAGGCCGCGCTCGAACCGTGGCGCGTCTCGATGCGCAACGCGGCGCGCGCAGCGGCGACCGACAGCACCGCACATGCCGCCGCGAGCGCGTACCACGCCACCTGCCACGCATGCACGCGATGCGCGCCGTCGGTCAGCGTAGCGGGCACGAGCAGCGCCGACGCGACGATGCCCCATCCCGTGCCGCCGTAGTACAGACCAAGCACGAGCCCTGCATCGCGTGGACTCGACGTGGCGAGGCGCGCGGCCAGCACGCCGCCGCTCACGAAGATGAACGCGCTCGCAATACCCGTCGCGACCCGCTGCACGAACAGCGCGTTCGTGCCCGACAGCATGCCCGTCACGGCCATCAGCAAGGCTGTCGCCACGCAGCCGACGACGAACAGCACGCCCACCCGCCAACGGCGCGACAGATGCGGAAACACCAGCGCGCCGAGCAGATAGCCCAGCGCGTTCGCCGTGTTCATCGCGCCAGCCTGCGCGAAACTCCAGCCCAGATCGCTTTTCATCGGCGGCAGCAGCAGCGCGTACGAGAAACGCGCCAGGCCCAGCGCAATCGCGCTGCCCATCGACAGGTTCACGGCCAGCCAGAGCGTCGGGCCGCGTGCGGGCGCCGCGGCGGAACCGGTAGCATTGGCAGAATCGGCGGGATGGGAGTCGGGCGCGTCGTGGGCGGATGCCGAGCATGCGCGGCGCGCCCGGCGCCGGCCTCGTCCCATCAGATCGCAGAGGATGCTGCGTGCCGCGGAGCGTGCGCGCCGGGCGTGACCAGTCATCATGTCGTTGTTCGTATCGATCGATTGGACTCACACTGTACAGCAGGGTCACGTGCGCAGCGCGCGGCTCCCAAAGGGCGCATCGCACCTGCGCCCCGAAACCCGCGCGACGCGCAGAATTGCGGCCAAAACTGCTCACTGTTCTTGCGATGGTCGCGCTTTGCGCCGACGTAGACTTGATCGCGTCTCCACGTTCTCCGTGATTCTTCACGCAGTCGGAATCATCGGGACGCTTCGCGCGCCACGGCTTGTCCGTGGCGCTTTTCTTATGCGAAACGCAGCGAACCTGGCACAGCCAGATTGCGTGAGACCAGAGACGCAGGCCGCGCGCTCCGACGACGCGGCCGGACGCACACATGTCTTCTGCACCGACAAGCCATGAAATCGATACAGGATCTGCGTACTGACGACATCGCATGTGAAGCGTTGCTGGCCGCGCTGGACGGCCGAGACCAGCTGGTCGCCATCTACGACACGAGCGATCGGCTCATGTTCGCGAACAGCGCGTTCAAGCACGCATTCCGGCTCAACCGCGAACGCGACGAAATCACGTTCGCCGATCTCGTGCTGCGCGGCATCCTCGGTCAATGCGGCACGCGGCTCGAAGGCGCCGACGCCACGGCTGTCATCGACGAGGCGCTGGCCGCGCGCCGCGAACGCGCCGGACAGCGCAGCTTCGCGACGGAACTGATCGACGGACGCTGGTTCTGGATGACGGAATCGCTGCTGGAAAACGACTGGATCGTGCTGACTGGCTCGGACATTTCGGCGCTGCGCTCGAGCGAGCAGGCGTGGATCGGCGCGCATGAGCGCGCGGTGCAGGAAGCGCGCACCGACGTGCTGACGGGCCTCGCGAACCGGCGCCAGTCGATGTCCGCGCTCGAACTGGCGATCACGGCGGCAGCGGGCACCGAAACTCCGCTCACGGTCGCCCTCGTCGACCTCGATCATTTCAAGCAGATCAACGACTCGCACGGCCACGCGGCGGGCGACGCCGTGTTGCGCGATTTCGGCGAAGTGTGCCGGCACGCGACGCGTCAATCGGACATCGCGGGGCGCATCGGCGGTGAGGAGTTTCTGGTGGTGTTTCCGTCGACATCCGTCGAGCACGGCGTATCGGCTGTCGAACGGATGCGCCGGCAAGTGCTCAGCCGGCGCGTGCAGGTCGCGCAAGATCGCGCGATCCGTTATTCGTTTTCGGCGGGCGTGTGCAAGGTCGAAATGAGCGACGATCTGGAAAGCACGCTTGCCCGCGCCGACAGCGCACTGTATTCGGCCAAACGCGAGGGGCGCAACCGGACCGTGGCGTGGGGCGCGCGGGCCTAGACCGCGCGCGCCGCCTCGCGCGCTTTCTTCGACTCCGCCAACGCGAGCAGATGTCCGCGAATCCGCGCAATCAACTCCGGCCAGGCGCCGCCGAAACTGCGGCGGAACAGGCGCATCGACGGATACCACGGGCTGTCTTCACGCCGATAGTGCCAGCGCCAGTCGCCGTACGCGGGCAGCATCAGCCAGGTCGGCTTGCCCATCGCGCCCGCCACGTGCGCCACCGAGGTATCGACGGTCAGCACGAGGTCCAGCGCAGCGATGATGTTCGCGGTCTCGTCCATCGTGCGAACGTCGGCGCCCAGATCGTGAAAGTTCTCCAGACGTCCCGCGTATTCCGCGGCTTCGTCCGCGCCCGCGCCTTTTTGCAGGCTGAAGAACTCGACGCCATCCAGTTCGAACAGCGGATCGAGCAGCGACAGCGTCGGCAGTGAGCGCGCGTGGTCGTTCTCGTGCGTCGGCGCGCCCTTGAATACCACCCCCACTTTCAGGCTCGCCGAACGCGCGATCAACGCTGCGTGCGACGCTTGACCCGGCGCGCGCAGAAACGGCACGGACGCAGGCAGCGCCTCCAGTTCCAGCGGCAGATGCGCGGGAATCGCGTGTGGAAACACCCAGTAGTCGTGCTGCGGCAGGTTCGCGCCGTCGTTGGCATCGTTCACGTCGATCGCGGCATCCGCTTCGCCCGACGTCCTGAACAACGAAACGAGCGGCGTCTGGCACATCACCGACACATGTCTTGCCCCGCATCGCTCACGCAAGATCTTTGCGAAACGCAGAAAGAAAATCTCGTCGCCGAGACCGAACTCGCTCCAGATCACGATCGACTTGCCCGACAGCGATTCGCCCTTCCATGCGGGAATGTCGACGGGCGGTCGCGCTGTCGTGCGCCGCTGCCAGCCGAGCGGCGCCATGGTCGCCTCGCGCAGGTTGAAGCCCTCATACAGCTTGCCGCGCGCGATGGCGTGCAATGCCTGATAGAGCCGCGGCAAATGTTCACCCGGCAAGCGCTCGACGCATTGCCCCCAGAGACCATCGATGGCCTCTTCGCGCGCCCATCGCAACCATTCCATCGACGTACGGTGATACACCTCGAAGCGATACGGATACATCTGCAGCGCGCGGCGGCCCGCCTCGATGCTTTCGTCGGCGCTGCGCGCCTGCACGAGCGTGGCGAGCAACTTCGTCGCGGCCGGCACGGCACGCTTGCGCAACACGATCTCGATCGCGCATTCGGCGACGCCGTGCGCCGTCTGATCGATGTCCTTGCGCGATTCGTCGTAATGAGCGCGCATGAGATTCACGCGCTCGCACGATGCGACCTCCGACATCGCGCGGACCAGATCCAACACATCGACCGATGATGGCAATGGGCTCGCCGCCTTGCCGATCGTGAAGCTCACCTTGTGCTGACGATTGAAACGGCTTGGCCAGCAACGCTTTTCGTACAGATCCTCGTCGGGAACCGTGAACATCGCCGCGAGCCAGCGCTGGAACAGCATCAGGCGCTTGATGCCGATGTCGGAAATGGTGAACTTCGGGTCGGTTGCCAATGCGGTGATGGCAGCCGTCAGACGCGTGAGCAGATGCTCATCCATGATGTCGCGTGCTTCGACCGATTGCGCCCACGTGTCGACATCCATCAGAACGCCGTAGTTCTGGTCGATCTTGTTGAGCAGCTCGAGCAGCATGCGGCCCGCCTTCTCATGTTCGCGGCGATATGCGCGCACCGCGTTCGGGCCGCCCGCTGCGAGCTTTTCGCTGGGATCGAGATTGCGGTCGGCGAGTTGTGTGTTGATGCGGCCCGACAGAAACAGGTTTTCCCAGTGATATGTACCGCCAACACTGGAAAGAGTAAAAGTTTGATAATCGGAAACGAATAGGACTATTCCAAAAAATGTCCGCTTTTTCCTACGCTTCTATAAGGATTTGGGGGCGTTATGTCGGCCGTTTCAGCGATTAATTGTGTGCGAGACATTAGCAATAATGGAATGCGATAGGACCATTCCTAAAAATGGTTTTTGGATAAGCCACTTTCGTCTCATTCATTCGATTAATCGAGAAATCAATTTAAATAAAAAGGCGGCGCAATCCAGATGGATTGCGCCGCCTTTGGATCAACGACGTACCTTGCAAGCGTACGTCGCGTGGGTCACCGTACCCTGCACATCGAGGCTATGACCCGACGTTTCGACGAAGCCGCCATTGCCATGCGCCGAACCGGCCTTGATCGTCGCGCCGCTGTCCACCTGCGTGTAGTTCGCGAACGTCACGCCGTCCTGCAACATCAGTTGCGCCTGCGTGCCCGCAAGTTGATGCAGGCTGTCGCCACCCATGATGACCTTGCCGCCGGCCGCGTCACCGCTCACGTCGACCGTCGCATTGCCGAACACGCCCACGCGATCGCCCGACAGCACCACCGTGCCGCCCACGCCACCCGCCGACATGTTCGATGCGTCGATCTTGCCCGTCACCGCGACATCGCCCGTCGTGCCCGCATCCGCGACCACGGTGCCCGCGCGCGTCACGCCCGACAGGTTCACCACCGTGTTGAGCAGCGTGTCCTTGCCGCGCGCCGTCAGCAGCACGGAGCCGTTCTGCGCGTTGATCGTGCCGCTGTTTTCAGCCAGCGCGTTGGCCGTCGCATTCGTCAGCGTCAGCTGAATGCCCTGGCCGTTCGCGAGTGCGACCGTCGCGCTGTCGCCGGCTGCGAGTACGACCTGGCCGCCCGGCGCCGTCGTGATCGAGCCCGTGTTACGCGCCTGGTCGCCCATCAGCGTGACGTAGCCTTGCGCCTGAATCTGGCCATCGTTGACGACGCTCGCGTTCGTGCCGGTCGATTGCAGTTGCAGCGGGCCGCCCGCCATGAACTGGTTCGTATCGATCGATTTCGTCGTCGCCAGCAGCGAGCCGACGTTGACCACGGCGCCCTTGCCGAACAGCACGCCGTTCGCGTTCTGGATCAGCACCTGGCCGTTCGCCAGCAGCGTGCCCTGGATGTTCGACGGCGCGCCCGTCACCACGCGGTTCAGCGCCTGCGCCTGTGCGTTCGGCTGGTTGAACTGTACCGTGTTGCCCTGGCCAACGTTGAACGTATCCCAGTTGATGACGGCGCGCTGGCTGCCCTGGTTGATGTTCATCGTGTTGGCGTTCTGCGAGATGGCCGCCTGGCCCGCGACCACCTGGCCGTTGGTCGGCAGC
Source organism: Paraburkholderia bengalensis (assembly GCF_037126505.1). Taxonomy (NCBI): domain Bacteria; kingdom Pseudomonadati; phylum Pseudomonadota; class Betaproteobacteria; order Burkholderiales; family Burkholderiaceae; genus Paraburkholderia; species Paraburkholderia bengalensis. The sequence continues at coordinate 61,128 of NZ_JACFYJ010000025.1, read as the reverse complement.
GCCTGCGCGAAACCGATCGACGGGTCCAGCACCAGCAGCGCGAGCGCCGCCGTTGTCGTCAGCGACGACACGACGCCCAGTTCGCTGCCCGAGGCGCTCACGCCTGCGCTTTCGCCTGCCGCCTTGCCTTGGCTCACTACATTTTCTGCAACGGCGACCAACATACCCAGACGCTTGCTGAATACGCGACGAAACCGATTCTTGTTCATGGATGAAGACTCTCTAGATCTGGAAATAGAAGAACGAATTCGTGACACCCGGTCACGGCGATCCAAATCGCAGGCAAAGCTTCGCCACGGGCGTCGCGCTGAGCGGCGTCCTCGTGGGCCAACCGGCCTGGCCTGGATCAATGGGGAATCGATGGAACGCCATGACTGGCGATGCGGTTCGAACTGCCTCTCTCAGAGCGATCGAGGCGGGATCGCAACAACAATGCTTTTCAGTGCTGCGTACTTTTTGAGAATCCGAACCGCGTGTACGAATCCTTATCTCGTATCCTAGTAAGCGAATCCCTACCGAGATATCGTCCTATTCTTAAATTCTTAAGATAAGACAGGGACTCGGATGACAGCCTTTCCTTACGCGCGCCGGATTCTGATATTCGTTTGATGGCGCGGGCGCACGGCGAGCGCCTGCTGGACACAGCGACGCATGCCCTTTTGTCGTTCCGTGTGCTTGCTGCTCGTGTTTTCAAGACGCGTCGAAGCGCGCCGCGAATCGCGCGCTCACATCGTGCGGAATATTCTCCGGCGTCACGACCATCACCGACGACGACCCGCTCACCGCCGACCCGGGCAGCAGCTTGTGAAAACTCATCACGTGCTGGCACGCGCAGCGCATGTCCTGCCGCAAATCGTGATGCAGGATCGCGGTGATGGCGCGCTCGCGCAGCAACTGCACGTTCTCGCGATCCAGATCGTGCCCGATGAAGCATTTCGGATGCTGATTCAGCGCCGTCAGCGCGCGCAGGATCGCCGCGTTGCCGCCGCCCATCGAATAGACGGCGGTGATTTTCTGCCCGGCGCCGATCGCCTTGCGTACGCGTTCTTCCGTTTCCGCATCCAGCCCCTGTCCGCCGCTCGCGTCGATCGGCGTCAGATGCGCGTAGCGCTCGCGCAGCACCGCGCGAAAGCTCGCTTCGCGTTCCTCTTCACCACGGAAGCGCTCGTTGCTGCGCGTGATGAGCACGTTGCCCGCGCGCCGGCCGAGCCAGTGGCCGATCAGATACGCCGCCGTCGCGCCGCCGACGCGGTTGTCCAGGCCCGCATACGCGATGCGCGCCGACGCTGGGATATCGGTGAACATCGTCACCACGGGAATCTCGCGCTGCTTCAGTTCGGCGATGGCCTGCGCGATCTCGGGCACATCGCGCGCCTTCAGGAACACGCCGTGACTGCCGCGCCGCGCGATGGCCTGTAACGCGTCGACCACCTGCGCGGTCGTCATCGTTTCCTGCATCAGAAAGCGCGGCCGGAAGATCGCGGGATGCAGGCCCGGCACGGTGTCTTCGAGCGCGTCGCGGATCTCGTCGGCGAAACGGCGCGGCGCCTCGACGATCACATCGACGACGAGCTTGCGCCCGCTCGTCGCCATCGTCAGCTGCTGCTTTTCCAGTTCCCGGATCGCCTGTTGCACGCGCCGCCGCGTGTGCTCGCGCACGTGCGCGCGGCCGTTCAGCACGCGGTCGACGGTTGCTGTGCCGAGACCCGCCTGCAACGCGATTTCCTTGATCAGAAAGGGATGAGCCATCGAAAACACCGCCCGTTTTTGATGTGTTTTTGATGTTTCGATGGTAACGCAGCGCCGAAGATTGAGGCTAAGCTGGACCGCAAACATGGAGGCAGACGAGATGAACGCTCAAGCGCAGGTTCACGGCCCGCACACGTGGTTTCGCGAGGCGGATTGTTCCGTCGACGACTTCGCGAAGCTGATCGAAACGTCGCGCGAACGGCAGCCCAAGCCGCGTCTTGCCGCCGATGTCGCGCAGGCCATTCCCCTCTACGACTGCGATGCGCTGCGGCCGCTCCTGCTGGACGACGCGCGCCGCCCGGCGCTGCTCGCCGAGTGGGCAAGCGTGCTGCTCGACGGCGCGGGCGTGTTCGTGCTGCAGCGCGCCTACAGCGACACGGCGTGCATCGACGACGCCACCGCGATCTTCGAGTCGATCATCCGCAGCGAGCGCAAGTCAGGCGGCGGCGCCGACCACTTCGCGAAGGCGGGCGCGAACGATCGCATCTGGAACGCGCAGGAAAAGCTGTGCCTCGTGGCGCCGGAGGTGTTCGTCCGCTACTTCGCGAATCCTGTGTTGATGGCGGCGGCCGAGGCGTGGCTCGGGCCCGGCTATCAGATGACGTCGCAAGTGAACGTCGTGCGGCCGGGCGGCGAAGCGCAGCAGGCGCATCGCGATTTTCATCTCGGCTTTCTCACCGTCGACGAAGCGCAGCGCTTTCCCGCGCATGTGCACACGATGTCGCCGATGCTCACGCTGCAAGGCGCCGTCGCGCACACCGACATGCCCGTCGAAAGCGGTCCGACCAAGCTGCTGCCGTATTCGCAGCGCTACCACCAAGGCTATGTCGCGTGGCGCCGTGCGGACTTTCGCGCGTACTTCGAATCGCACCACGCGCAGTTGCCGCTGCAAAAAGGCGACGCATTGTTCTTCAATCCCGCGCTCTTTCATGCGGCGGGCTCGAACCGCACGCACGACGTGCAGCGGATGGCGAATCTGCTGCAGGTGTCGTCGGCCTATGGACGCGCGATGGAGTCGCTCGATCGCACGCGCATGTGCAACGCCGTGTTTCCCGTGCTGCGGTCGATGCGCGCGCAGCATCGACTCGATGCGAACGAAGCGCAGGCCGTGATCGCGTCGTGCGCGGAAGGCTATGCGTTTCCGACCAATCTGGACCGCAATCCGCCCGTCGGCGGACTCGCGCCCGCGAGCCAGCAGCAGATTCTTGCGAAAGCGCTCGATGAACAGTGGCGGGACGATCAGCTCGCGGCCGCGCTGCGCGACCTCGAATTGCGCAACGCAACGCACTAGCAACGCATCTTTGACGACGAGGGAGACGACATGGGGACCAACACGATGGGCAGACGCATCCAGCTTGGCCTGATCGGCGGCGGGCCGGGCTCGGTCATCGGCGAGACGCATCGGATTGCGGCGCGGCTCGACGGCCATTACGACATCGTTGCCGCGGCGCTGTCGTCGAATGCGGAACGTGCGCGGCAGGCGGCCGCCGATCTGTTCATCGCGCCAGAACGCGCCTACGCATCGTGGCGGCAGATGCTCGATACGGAGGCTGCGCGCACGGATCGTATCGATGCCGTCGCCATCATGACGCCCAACGACTCGCATCACGCGATCTGCATGCTCGCGCTCGAACGCGGCTTCCACGTGATCTGCGACAAGCCGCTCGCGAACGATCTCGCGCAGGCGCGCGATATCGCCGCGCGCGTGAAGGCCACGCAGGCGGAATTCTGCGTGACGTATTGCTACTCAGGCTTCCCGATGGTGCGTCAGGCACGCGACATGATTCGCGCCGGCGAACTCGGCGAAATTCGTCAGGTGCATCTGCAGTACGTGCAGAGCTATCTGGCCCATCGGGATCTGCCCGCAGGCTGGCGCACGGAAGCGGGACGCGCCGGCAGTTCGCTCGTGCTGATGGATATCGGCACGCACGCGTTTCATCTCGGCGCGTTCGTGACGGGCATGGACGTCATGCGCCTGTGCGCGGATGTCGGCTCGGCGATTCCCGGGCGCACCATCGACGATTATGTTTCCGCGCTGCTGCGCTACGAGAACGGCGCGCGCGGCTCGCTGTGGGTGACGAACGCGGCGGCCGGCTCGGAACATGGATTGAGCTTTCGTGTTCACGGCGACAAGGGCGGACTCGAATGGCATCAGGAAGAGCCGAACCGCCTGATCCATCGGCGGCAGGATGCGTTCGAGCAGATCATCACGCGCCGCCTCGGCCCCGCGACAAGCGAAGGTGCGCAGCGTTCGACGCGCATTGCGATCGGACATCCCGAAGGTTATCTGGAGGCGTTTGCGAATCTCTACACGGAGTTCGCGCAGCGTGTTGCCGCGAGAATGGGCGGATGCCCCGTCGACGACAGCCCGACGCTTTTTCCTGGCGTATCGGATGGCGTGAAGGGACTGGCGTTCGTGGCCGCATCGGTGAAAAGCATGGCGACGGGCGGATGGCAGGACGTGGAGCGCGTGTGATCGGCGCGCGCTGCGAAAGAAGCGGCATGAAAAAAGAGCCCTGTCCCGCGGGGGAACAGGGCTCGGTGGATGAGTCATATCGAACAGGCGCGTGGATGCTTGCCGAATGCTGCTCATCACGGAGAAGCTGTTATTGGTGAAACTTTTTTTGCTTCGATTGGCCCCGCGCCTACTCCTTGCTTGCTAACCCCAACTGCATTGGTGAAACCGGTCGAACTACTGCCCGGTGCATCTGCTGCGAACTGCCGACTGCGAAAGCTGCTGTGAAAAAGAGTGCGTGCTGCTGTTGCGAAAAGCGACTGCCATTGCAAAACAAACTGCCACTGCAAAATCGACTGCTACTGCGAAAGCAAAAGCGACTGCACCTTCAACGAGAACTTCAAACTGCCGATCCGACTGCTATCCGTCTTACCTCGACTGCCGTACTGCGACTGCGATCATGCCTGCTGCTACATCGACTGCTGGCAACTTCGGTCATGCGCGACGCAGAGGGGAACCGCGTCGATGGGCTTGTGAATCGTCGCTCCATGGAAAGCAGTATAGGAGCGCATCCGCGCATTCAATCGGTCGAAGCGAGCACCATTTGCCGCCCAGTTCGCCCGTTTGTTTTGCCGCCCGTTTTCACCCGTCCGTCCGCGATTGCACGACGCGCAAACTACGCCGCGCTCAGTTCGCGAAGCGCGTATGCGCCGCGTGCGCGCGAGGGTGGCTCGCGAACAGCACATCGGGATCGGCGCGATCTTCGACAGGTGTTTCGCTGAGTTCGCGGAATGTCGCGACCAGGCTCTGCCACGACGCCGACCAGCGCGTCTCTCTAAGACGGCTGCCCGTACTATCGGTGATGCGCAGGACTTCGGTGTCGGGGAAAAAGGTCAGCGTGACCGCGATTCCATCGATGACACAGGTCGCAGTACACGGTTTTGTTGCCAGCACGTTCGCCTCCGGTATGGTGTGGGTTGGACCGGCTGCGGTGCCGGACGCGCCACTTAACAGCAACGTGCATGCCCGTTTGCGCGACATGCACCACCGATGCCCGCCGCACAAGGCACACGCGCCACGTGAGTCCATCCGATCCACGCATCGCCGACGGTCGACGGCCATCGAGTGTTGGCATTCGCCGCACACATGAACGCCCGAACGACACGTCAAATCCGACATCCACTCTTCTCCGACGATCAAGCTTCACGCCATTGCATCGCCTGTGCGCAGCGGCCGCTCACTGCTCACTGTCTTTGAACTGATCCGTATGTATACGTAGTAGCAGTTAACAAGCACGTCTGCTTTCTGTGGACAAAGGCGAAATCTGCTTTGCGCTCAAAGGATTGCTGAACGGATACCTTTGAGCATAAGCACGGGATCACGCGCCGCAAGCCTGAATAACTTTTCGCGCATTCATGCGCGCCGCGTGTTTACCCAGAATCTACCCACAGCCAACGCCTCCGCGATATCCCCACGTTGTCCATAGCGTCGTGTGGACATCCTGTGTCCTGCTTTTTACGCGTGACACTTTTCTCATCTTCGCGTCACGGACGCGCACTGTCTGCCCGACATACTGGTTTCACGACGCGCCACCCGGCCGTCATCACCGAGGAGATCCATCATGAAAGCAACCAGACTCGCCGCAGCGTTCGTGACTGCCACCATCGTGCTGGGCACGCTCTCGCCGTCCGCGTTCGCGCAAGGCAAGACGCGCGAGCAGGTCCGCGACGAACTGATCCAGGCGCAGCACGACGGCACGCTGCCCATCAGCAAGACCCAGTACCCGCCCAATGCCGGCACGATTGCGCGCAACAAGGAAGTCCACGCGATCGCACGGCATGGCGGCGAGCAGAAGCCGAACGTCGATCGTCACGACAACATGGCAGCGGCGCGATAGATGCGCCTGCGGGCGAGCCGCGTGAAGACGGCTAGCGCGAGGTACGCGTCGAAGCAGCAATGGCATCGCCTCGACGCGCGCGCGGAAAGCTCAGCCAGAACGTCGCGCCGCGCCCCGGAAGACTGTCGACGCCGCATTGCCCGCCGTGGCTCTCCATGATCGATTTGACGATGGCGAGCCCGAGCCCCGTTCCCGATGCGGAATTGCAGCGCGAAGGATCGACGCGGTAGAACCGTTCGAAGATGCGGTCCAGGTGCTGCCGCTCGATACCCGCGCCCTTGTCCGACACGGCGATTCTGGCTATGTCGCCCGTTTCGCTGCAATCGATCGAAATCGTCGAACCGCGCGGCGCGTGGGCAAGCGCGTTCGACAGCAGATTGCTCAACGCGCGCTGATACAGCAGCAGATCCGCATGAATCTCCGCGCGGCCGTACACGCGAATCGCGATGTCGGCATCGTCGGCCATCGGCTCGTAGTAGCCCGCGACGCGCTCCGCTTCCGCCACGGCGTCGAGGCGTCGCACGGCGATCTGCGCATCGGCGTTTTCGGCGCGCGCCAGAAAGAGCATGTCCTCGATCATCCGCGATAGCCGCTGATACTCGTCGACGCTCGATTCGATCACGTCGCGGTATTCGTCGGCGCTTCGCGGCTGCGACAGCACCACTTGCGCGGCCGCCTGCAGATTGGTCAGCGGCGTGCGCATGTCGTGCGCGAGGTTCGACGAGAACTGGCCAAGACGGGTGAACGATTCGTTCAGTCTTTCCAGCATGCCGTTGAACGCCCGCTCGAGTTCCTTCAGCTCGCCGGACGTCTCGAGTTCAGGCAGCGGCTGCGCAAGACGGCTCGACGACATCGCTTCGGCACGCGCGACCATGCCGCGCAGCGGACTCAGGCCGAGCATCGCGATGCCGTACGCAAGCGCAGCCGCGAGCATGATGCCGAGCACTTCGATCAGCGCGATCGTAGAGGCGTGCGCGCGCAACAGCGCGGCATCGTCGGTCGCGTCGTACTGAAGCACGACGCGCACGGGCATGCCCTGATCGCGGCTCAGCGGCACCGACGACACGAGATACCGAAGGCTCGTGCTGTCGCGCGAAAACTCGACGGGCGCGCGTCCCGACCACGCCGCGAGCGTCGGCGGGAACGGCCGGAAGCGGCGCGTCGCGAGCAACAGGGTCGCATCCGTGTCGTAGATCGCGAGGTCCAGGCTGCGATGGCCGTGCAACTGGTCGATCAGTCTTTCGGTATTCGCGGCGACATCAGCCGCCGAACCGATGTCGAACAGGTGCGACTCCAGCGCCGTCATCGTGCTGTTCATCTGGTCGGCCGAAGCGGCGTCGATACGATTGCGCAGCGCCTCGTAGAGCGACACGCCGCTCAGCGCGAGAATCACGGACGCCGACAGGACGATGAGAACGGTGAGCCGCGCACGCAGCGTCTGTGGCAGGAACCGGGTCAACTTCAGCGTCGGCATGAGCGTCCACTTCAGCATCGACATCACGCTGCGCCGTCGCGAACTTCGAGCACGTAGCCCATGCCGCGCACCGTATGAATCAGCTTGGGCTCGTACGCGTCGTCGACCTTCGAGCGCAGGCGGCGGATCGCGGAATCCACGACGTTCGTGTCGCTGTTGAAGTTCATGTCCCACACCTGTGACGCAATCGACGCGCGCGGCAGAATTTCGCCCTCGCGCCGCATCAGCAGCCACAGCAGCGCGAACTCCTTCGCCGTCAGCAGGATCGTGTCGCCCTGCCGCGTCGCCTTGCGGCGCGTCAGGTCGAGTTCCAGATCCAGCACGCGCAGCGTGTTCGAATCGCGCGGCTGGCCACGGCGAAGAATCGACTTCACGCGCGCCGTGAGTTCGACGAAGTCGAACGGCTTCGCGAGGTAATCGTCGGCGCCGAGTTCCAGTCCTTTGACGCGATCGCCGACGTCGTCGCGCGCGGTCAGGAACAGCACAGGCGTCGGCTTGCTGCGCCGAAGATTGCGCAGCAAGGTCCAGCCATCCTGACCGGGCAGCATCACGTCGAGGATCAGAAGGTCGTAATCCTCGGTTTCGGCCTGATGCTGGCCCGAAATGCCGTCTTCCACCCAATCGACGACATAGCCGGCCTCGGTCAGCCCCTTCCGCAGATACGCGCCCGTCTTCGGCTCGTCTTCGACAATCAATATGCGCATTACACGTTACTCCGATCGAATCCCGGGCGCCGCACCATGCGGCCCCACCAGCCGCGGCCGGCGCGCGCGGCGAATCTGTTGCGCAACGATACCGAATGGCACACGCGGTACAGCACGGGCAGCACGAGCAGCGTGAGCGCCGTCGACGACAGGATGCCGCCGATCACGACTGTCGCGAGGGGACGTTGCACCTCGGCGCCCGTGCCCGTCGCGAACGCCATCGGCAAGAAGCCGAGCGACGCGACCAGCGCCGTCATCAGCACGGGCCGCAGCCGCGTCAGCGCGCCTTCGCGCACGGCGGCATCGAGCGCGGCGCCGTTCTCGCTCAGATTCCGGATGAACGAAATCATCACGAGACCGTTGAGCACGGCCACGCCCGACAGCGCGATGAACCCGACGGCCGCCGTGATCGACAGCGGAATGCCGCGCAGCCACAGCGACACGACGCCGCCGCTCAGCGCGAACGGAATGCCCGTGAACACCAGCAACCCGTCCTTCACGTTGTTGAACATGATGAACAGCAGCACGAACACCATGAACAGCGCGAGCGGCACGACCAGCTTCAGGCGCTCGCTGGCGCTTTGCAGCTGCTCGAACTGCCCGCCCCACGACACCCAATAGCCCGCCGGCACCTGCACGTCCTGACCGATCTGCGCCTTCGCCGCCGCCACGAACGAACCGACATCGCGGCCGCGCACATTCGCGCTGACGACCACGCGCCGCTTGCCGTTTTCGCGGCTGATCTGGTTCGGCCCCGGACCGACGCGCACCGTCGCCAGCTCCGTCAGCGGCACATAGGGCGGCTGGACGAATGGCCCGCTCGCGCCCGATGCAGCCTGCGACGCATTCGGTGACACATTCGGCGACGCATTCGATGACCCCGGCAGCGCGATCGGCAGACGCCTGATCGCCTCAATATCCGAACGAAGCTCCTCCGGCAAGCGAACCACGATGTCGAAGCGCCGGTCGCCCTTGAACAGCGTGCCCGCCTTCTGCCCGCCGACAGCCGCCGCGACGGCGTCCTGCACGTCCGTCACGGTCACGCCATAGCGGGCCAGCGCGTCGCGGTCGAGCTCGATGGTCAGCACGGGCAAGCCCGTCGTCTGCTCGACCTTGATTTCCGATGCGCCCGGCACCTTCTGCAGCGCGGCCGCGATCTTCGCGCCCGTGTCGTTGAGAACGGTCATGTCGTCGCCGAAAATTTTCACGGCGACGTCGCTGCGCACGCCCGAAATCAGTTCGTTGAAGCGCAACTGGATCGGCTGCGAAAACTCATACGCGTTGCCGGGCAGTTCCGCCAGCACGGCTTCGATTTCGCGAATCAGCTGCTCGCGCGGCTTGGCGGGGTCCGGCCATTGCGCGGTGGGCTTGAGCATCACATAGCCGTCGGAGAGATTCGGCGGCATCGGGTCGGCGGCGATTTCGGCCGTCCCGGTCCGCGCGAACACGCGCTCTATCTCGGGAATGCGCTGCTTCAGCGTCCGTTCGATGGCCGTCTGCATCTCGATCGATTGCGACAGACTCGTGCCCGGAATCCGCAGCGCCGCCACGGCGAGGTCGCCTTCGTTGAGACTCGGAACGAACTCGCTGCCAAGGCGCGTCGCGAGCACCAGCGTCAGGCCGACGACGGCGACGGCGGCGAGCAGCACCCGCCTCGGCCGCGCGATGAAGCGCTCCAGCACCGGCTCGTAAGCGCGGCGCGCCCAGCGCATCAGGCGGTTTTCCTTTTCCTCGACGCGCTCGCCGATGAACAGCGCGACGGCGGCGGGAATGAAGGTCACCGTCAGCACCATCGCGGCGGCGAGCGCCATCACGACGGTCACGGCCATCGGGTGAAACATTTTTCCTTCGACGCCCGTCAGCGCAAAGATGGGCAGATACACCACCATGATGATGAGCTGGCCGAAGATCAGCGCGCGGCGCGCTTCCTGCGACGCGCCGAACACTTCGGCGAAGCGCTCGTCGCGCGTCAGCGGCCGCCCGGCCAACGCCTGCGCATGCGCGAGCCGACGCACGCAGTTCTCGACGATCACCACCGCCCCGTCGACGATGATGCCGAAGTCGAGCGCGCCGAGACTCATCAGGTTCGCGCTCACCTTCGCGTTGACCATGCCGGTGAAGGTCATCAGCATCGACAGCGGAATCACCAGCGCGGTAACCAGCGCCGCGCGGATATTGCCGAGGAACAGGAACAGGATCGCGATGACGAGCACGGCGCCTTCGAGCAGGTTCTTTTTCACCGTCGCCACGGCCTTTTCGACCAGCACCGTGCGGTCGTAGACGGGAATGGCCCTGACGCCCGGCGGCAGCGTGCGGTTAACGTCGTCCATCTTGCGCGCGACGGCCTTCGCCACCGAGCGGCTGTTTTCGCCCATCAGCATGAAGACGGTGCCGAGCACCACTTCTGCGCCGTTCGACGTCGCGGCGCCCGTGCGCAGCTCGCGCCCGATATCCACCTGGCCGACGTCCTTCACGCGCACGGGCACGCCTCTCACATTGGTGAGCACGATGCTGGCGATGTCGTCGACGGAACCGGCCTGGCCCGGCACGCGCACCAGGTACTGCTCGCCGCGCTTCTCGATGTAGCCCGCGCCGACGTTGTCGTTGTTGCGCTCCAGCGCGCGCACGACATCGGCGAGCGTCAGACCGTACGACATCAGCTTGGCGGGATTCGGCGCGACCCGGTATTCCTTCACGTAGCCGCCGATCGAATTCACTTCGGTGACGCCCGGCACGTTGCGCAACTGCGGCTTGATGACCCAGTCCTGCATCTCGCGCAGATCGGCCGCCGTGTACGCGCTGCCGTCGGACTTGCGCGCCGACGCGTCGGCCTCGACGGTCCACAGGTAGATTTCGCCGAGTCCCGTCGATGTCGGTCCCATGGCGGGCGCGACGCCGCGCGGCAGCTTCTCCTTTGCCTCCTGAATGCGTTCGTTGACGAGTTGCCGCGCGAAGTAGATGTCGGTGCCGTCCTTGAAGATCACGGTGACCTGGGACAAGCCGTAGCGCGAAATCGAGCGCGTCTGGCTGAGATTCGGCAGGCCGGCCATTGCCGTCTCGACGGGGAACGTGATGCGCTGCTCGGCTTCGAGGGGCGAATAGCCCGGTGCGGACGTATTGATCTGCACCTGGACGTTGGTGATGTCCGGCACGGCGTCGATGGGCAGCTTCTGATAGCTGAACACGCCGACGGCCGCGACGGCGACGATGGCCAGCATCACGAGCCAGCGATGCGCGATCGCAAAACGGATGAGTCGCTCAAACATGGGATGTCCTATGAACGGTCCAACGGCCGCGCGCCGAACGGCTTTCGCCGCGCGGCGCCCGCGATGTCACTCTTCCTCGGCGCTGCTCTTTCCGAGTTCGGCCTTCAGCACGAAACTGTTGGCGGCGACGTACTGTTGACCCGCCCGCAGACCGCTCACCACTTCGACGATGCGGTTGTCCCGGCGCCCCGTTGCGACGTTCTGCGCGACATATCCCTTCGCCGTTTTCACGAACACGGCGGGACTGCCGTCGATGTCCTGAAGCGCGTCCTGCGCGACGGCCACAGGCACGGACTTCCGTCCCGCGTCGACCGACACATTGACGAACATGCCGGGACGCCACACGCCGTCGGGGTTGGGCAGCACCACGCGCGCCTGCGCCGAGCGCGTCTGCTCGCCGAGCAGCGAGCCGACATAGGCGATCCGGCCGCTCGAACTCGAATCGAATGCGGTCGCCTTGACCGTCGCCTCGCGGCCGACGCGCACGGCATTCAACGACTGCGCCGGCACGGCCATTTCCGCCCACACGGTCGACAGATCCGACAGCGTGAACACATTCGCGTCGGCGGCGATGGCTTCGCCCGTGGTCGCGTGTTTTTCGACGATCGTTCCCGCGAACGGCGCGCGCAGCTCGTAGCGGTTCAGCGGCCCCGCGTTCGTGGCCGCGTTCAGCGCGAGCAGCTTTTGACGCGCGTTCTGCGCGGCGATTTCCGCTTCGCGCAGTTGCACCTGCGCCTGCAGATAGTCCTGTTCGGCGGAGATGCGTTCCTGCCAGAGCGTTCGCTCGCGTTCGTACGAGGTCCGCGCCGCCGACAATCTGCGCTCCGCCGTCAGCAGTTCGCTGCGGCGGTCGGCCAGGTCGGTGCTCGCGATGACGGCGAGCAATTGCCCCTTGTCGACCTTCTCGCCGACGGACACGGCCACGCGCTCGACGATGCCCGCCACGCGCGGCACCACATGCGCGGTGAGGTCCTCGTTGAACCTGATTTCGCCGGGCATTTGCAGCGTGACCGTGATGTCGGCGGGCCCGGCATTCGCCAGTTCGATGCCCGCCGTCTGGCTCTGCTGCGCACTCAGCGCGATGACGCCGTCGCTGCGCGACCAGGCGAAGGCCGCCGATCGACCCTGCCACGACGTCCGCAGCGCGACATCGAACACGTGAGGTTTCGCGATGGGCTGCACCGACATGAACCCCTTGCCCGACGGAACGAATTGCAGGTTCTCCCTGTTGCCCTGAATGCGCGTCAGGGTGCCCGTCACGACCGGCCCGCCGCCTTCAACGGGCTTGCCCTTCACGTACAGATAGACGAAAAGGCGCGCATCGCCCTGCTTTTCGGGCAGCACGATTTCGATAGCGACATCGCCCGACTTGAGCAGCGTGCCGCCCTGCGGACCTGTCGTCTGGGCGTCGGCGGGCGCATTGCTTTCGAGGCCCGCAGGCGTCTCGACGGACGGCCGATGTGTCAGCGCATACGCGGCAAACGCGAGACCCGCTCCGACAGCGGCGGCCGCGAGGATGGCGTTGATTTTGTTGCGCGGCATGATGACCCCTCAGTGGTTATCCGTTGTCTGTGGAAGGCCCGACGGCAACGGCGTGCCGACGAGCCGCCCGAGTTCCGCCCACGCGGCATGGGCGTCCGCCAGCGACTGCACGTAGCGCGACTGCTCCTGGAACAACGTGCGCTGCGCGTCGAGCACGTCGAGGAAGCTGAACTTGCCGAGCGCATAGCCGCGCGACATCGCGTTCAGCGCGTCGCGGGCGGCGGGCAGCACATCGGCCTTCAGCCGCTGCGCTTCCTGCGTGGCAATCTGATAGCTGGCGTACGCCTGCGTCAGCGCGAGCCGCAGTCCCGCCTGCTCGCCGTCGAAATCGGCCGATGCCTGTTCCGCCTTATGCACGGCTTCGAGCAAGCCGCCCTTGTTCGAATCGAAAATCGGCAACGGAATCGATACGCCGATCACCGCCTGGTTGTCGCCGATGCCGGCCGTGATCACGCGCTTCATGCCCGCGCTGATCGTGATGTCCGGCATGCGCCTCGCGCGTTCGACGGACACGGCCGCGTTGCTGCGAAGCATCGCGGCCTTCGCCATGCGGGAAAGCGGCGCATCGTCGATGCGCGCGAGCAGTTGCGGCAGCGGCTCGATAGTCGGCACCCTCTCCAGATCGCCGATGACCGCGCGTTCGCGCACGACGGCGCTGCCCGTCGCATTCACGAGCTTTTCGGCTGCGGCCGAAAGCTGCGTCATCGCATTCGCGGCCTCGATCTGCGCGCCGGTAGCGGCGACTTTCGCTTTCGTGGCTTCGACGGGCGACACCTTGCCGGCTCGCGCGCGCTTGTCGGCGAGATCGGCGGAACGCGCCGCGATGTCCGCCGATTCCTGCGCGACCTGCGACTGACGTTGCGCGGCGAGCAGTCCGTAAAACGCCGCGATGACTTGCGCGCGCAGCGCCGCGGCGCGGCCGTCGAGCGTGGCGAGCGCCAGTTCGCGGCCATAGGACGCGACTTCCAGCCGCGCGCTCCGCTTGCCGCCAAGCTCGATGGTCTGGTTGACAAGCGCCGTCGACGTGCGCTCGGCCCGGCTGAATCCTTCCTGCAGCAACGACAGCTGCGGATTCGGCCGCGCGCCTGCCTGCATGAACGCGCCAGCGGACGCGTCGGCCGCCTCGCGTGCGCCGCGCAGCATCGGGTTGGATTGCGCGGCGAGTCCGAGCACGTCGTCGAGGGTCAAGGGTGCTTGGGCGCCCTCGTCAGGCGCACCGCGTTGCGCGAGCGGCGGGTCCGTCGCGCGATCGGCGGGCGATGGACCCGCCTGCGCATGAGCGGAAGCGGCGGCAGCAGCAGTGGCCGCAAGCAGCAGCACAGAGAATGAACGTATCGACATAGGCGAAGTTACCGTTGAGCAGCCGTGGCGATGCTACGGTTGCGCAGCAGTGCGAACATGACGCGAACATGAGATTTCTGTCATCTTTCGCATTCGACGCGAGCGACGTGTGCCGATGGCTCGCTCGTGTGCATGCAAACGCTGCCGACGCCGAAGAAAAAAATGGCGCGCCCGGTGATCGCGGCGCGCCGAAATAGTCCGCGTGGAGTGCGGATCTATGAGCGACTATTTCGCGGGCACCGCCGTCGCACCTTCAGTCTTCACGGCGTTCGGATGCGCGATGGCATACAGCTCCTTGTTGCGCTCGATGGTCGCCTTGCTGGGTGGATAATCGTGGCGCCGATAGGGCAGCAAGCCATCCCGGCGCGCCTGTTCAACTTCAGCCCGTACCTGCTCGCGTGTCTTCGATGTCGGCGCCGACGCGTCCTGCGCCGACGCCATGCCTGACGCGACGGCGATCAGCAGCGCGACGACCATGGTCTGCCGCTTCATGGTTTTCTCTCCCTCGACGTTCGCCCTTGGGCGCATGCGTCCAGTCTGAAGAGAAGCCGGTGCGTATCGATGATCCGCAGATGACAAAACTGTCATTCACGTATCGTTCGCGGGCCATAAGGCGCGTAGCGCGGACTGAGCCCTCGCGCGCGACGGAAAGACGGGCGTGGCCAATCAAGCGAGCGCGCTGCGTCAAGGCACGGCTGTGCCGCATTGCCCGCAGAACCTCGCCCCCGCCTGCAACGGTCCGCTACATTTTCCGCACGCCGACAACAGCAGCGACGTGCCGCACCGATTGCAGAACTGCGCATGCGCCGAAGCGGGCGCGTAGCACCGCGAACAGATCTTTCCCGACGGCGCAGACCAGTCCGATGCGCGCGAACGTCCCCAGTCGGCGTTTGCCTCTCGCCCGTCGCGATGACTGCTCGCACGCTGCGCATGACGCGCGCCGTTGCCGCGATGACTGCCTTGATGATTTCCGAATACTCGTTCCCAGATGCTCATTTTTTGCTCCCTGCACGTGTGTTGCATTCGCGTTCACTTCGATACCAGGATCGCGAGCCCGCCGGCCATCACCGGCGCTCACTTGCACGCGCACCGGCAAATGAAAGCTCCGCGGCGTAGCATGCAAACGTTCTTTCGTGATCCACGGTAGTACTAAACACCTTGGAGTCACTCCAGGGTCAAGTCAGGAGAGCAAAAATGAAGATCGGCGAACTTGCCCGTCGGTTGAACTGCACGCCGGACACCATCCGCTTCTACGAAAAAGAAGGCATCCTTCCGCAGGCCGACAGAACGGATGCGAACTATCGCACGTACAACGAAAGCCACATTGACCGGCTGAGATTCATCCGAAATTGCCGCGCGCTGGACATGACACACGAAGAAGTGCGCGCGCTACTGGAGGCTGCGGATGGCCATTCGTCGAGTTGCAGCACGATCAATTCGCTGGTCGATGATCATATCGATCACGTCAGCACGCGAATCGACGAACTCGTGCAGCTACGGCAAAAGCTCGTCGGGTTGCGGCAGAAGTGTCGCTGCGCACATCCCGTCGATAGGTGCGGAATCATGCAGGAGTTGACGTCGCGGGACGCGCCGCAGCCGAAGATGAAAACGACTCACCTCGGCTGACGATGTCGAGGTGACGCGCTCGCGCGTGCTCGAAGAGGAAGGTTGCCGACCGCAAAGCTGCGGCGTCAGGCGTCGCGTGGGAGACGGCTAGCCGTTTATCGCGCGATTCGCCTTCACGGCGACGTACGACCTGATAATTCAAGCGGACCAGCGATCACTGAATCGTTGTATTCAGTGCGTAGGGGCCTTCGCGCAAATGTTTCATGATGAATTCGGTGCAGGCGCGCAATTTCGGAGACGATTGCAGTTTGGCGGCCGTCACGGCCCAGACGTTGGCTTCCTGCCGATACTCGGGGAGGACGCGCTGGAGCTGTCCGGAAGCTAAAGCTTCGGCAACATCCCATACTGCCAGCAGGATGATGCCGCGCCCCTGAATGGCCCAGTTGAACACGATATCGCTGTGATTCGAGCCCATGGGACCAGTCACTTTGATTGACTCGATTCCCTCCGGTCCCTGTAGCCGCCAGACCCCGAAGGTTTGATGTCGCTCCCGGTAGAGCAGGCAACTGTGATGCGCCAACTCGGCCACAGTCTTCGGAGCTCCGAATGTCGCAATGTACTCAGGCGCTGCGCAGAGAACTCGCGAATTTTCCGCGACCAGGTGGGTGACCAGATGTGGTTCCATGACTTCCCCCATCCGCACGTCAATATCAAAGCCTTCAGCGAGCAAATCAACGCGACGGTCCACCAGCTCGAGCCATATCTCGAGACCGGGATGTGCGCGGTTCAATTCGGCAAGGATGGGAGAGAGATGATTGCGCCCGAGACGCAGGCTTGAACTGATGCGCAATTGACCGGACAGCGTCGTGTCCGGCCTCGCGACGCTGTCGTTCAGACCGTCGACCGCTTCCAGCACCTTACGGGCCCACAGGTAAGTCGCTTCCCCCACGTCACTGATTCGCACTCTTCTGGTGGTGCGATGAAACAGGGTGACGCCGAGTGTCCGTTCCAGATCGGCGACCCGCTTGCTGACATAGGCAGGGGAAATCCCCAAGTCCGTCGCGGCGGCGACAAAGCTCGACCGCCGTGCAACCTGACAGAAGACCCGGAGGTCGACAAGGTCCCAGTCATTATTCACGATCAGGAAGCATTGAAGTGAACGATGCACGCATTGTAAGCGCAGAAGTTGATTTTATTCTTACTCCCGCGCCAAGCCGCACGTCAAGCCAGGCGGCGATAAATAGGGAGACGAGACGATGGAGCGGGAGACCCGCAGTGGGCAAGAGAGGCTGCATCACACCCGGAGGGTGACCTCGGCAAACCGACTCAAGCCCACCCGGGAATCCCGAGTATCAGGCAATGCGTCAGCCGGCTCTTAAGCAATCGCGTGCATGAGCGCGCTACCCTCAAGGAGTGACACAGCATGAGCAAGACCCGTATAGCCGTCGCTGGAGCCGGCTACATCGGACAGGCGCATATCGGTGCAGCAACCCGCAGCAACATCTGTACGCTTTCAGCAATTGTCGACCCGTCACCCGCGGCAAAAGTGCTGGCTGAGCAGGCCAATGTGCCATTGTTCGCGACGCTTGACGAACTGTTTGCAAAAGACAAACCCGATGGTGTCGTCCTCGCGACGCCCAATCAGTTGCATGTCGATCACGCAGTGCAGTGTCTTGACGCGCGTGTCCCGATGTTGCTTGAGAAGCCCATCGCCCCCACCGTCGCCGAAGCGGAAGCGCTGGTGCGTGCCGGCGAGGAAGCTGGTGTCCCGATTTTGATTGGTCACCACCGTGCGCACAGTCCGATCATGGAAAAGGCCCGGCAAGTGGTCGACTCCGGCGCCCTCGGACGTCTCGTGGCAGTCACGGGTACTGCGATGTTCATGAAGCCCGACCACTACTTCGTCGAGGCGCCATGGCGTCGAGAAATCGGCGGGGGTCCCATCCTGCTGAACATGATTCACGAGGTGCACAACCTTCGCATGTTGTGTGGCGACATCGTCGCGGTGCAGGCATTCAAGTCCCATGCGGCCCGGAATTTTCCCGTCGAAGATACGGTTGCGATCAATCTCCGGTTTGCTAGCGGCGCACTTGGCACGTTCATGCTTTCGGATACCGCGGCCAGCGCCCGTAGTTGGGAACAGACGTCGCAAGAAAACAAGGCCTATCCGACGTACGAAGACGAAGACTGCTATCTCGTCGCTGGAACGAATGGGAGTCTGGCCGTTCCGACTATGCGGCTGAAGACCTACGCACGGCGCGAGGACCGCTCATGGTGGAAGCCGTTCGAAGTGGGGGTTGTCGGGATGGTCCGCGATGACCCCATCAAGCATCAGATGGAGCACTTTGCCGCTGTCGTTCGGGGCGAAGTTGCGCCTTTGGTGTCAGCACGCGATGGCCTGAAAAACCTGCGAATCACGGAAGCCATCGCAACTGCGGCAACCTCAGGCACCGTCGTCGAGTTGCCGACCGATTGAAATTCACTGTTAGCGAGATACCGAAATGAAAGTCCTCATGCTTCATGGCATCAACCACAACATGTTCGGCAAGCGCGACCCGGTCCAGTACGGAACGATAACGCTCGAAGAAATCGACGAGAAGCTCCGGGCAACAGCCCGCGAGTTGAAGGTCGAGGTCGATAGCTTTCAGACGAACCATGAAGGCGAGATGTGCGAACGCATTCACAAGGCCTTCACCGATGGGGTAGATGCTGTGCTCATCAACGCCGGCGCCTGGACCCACTACAGCTACGGGATTCGCGATGCGCTCGCGATTCTCACGGTCCCGGTCGTCGAAGTGCATATGTCAAACATTCACGCTCGTGAGCCTTTCCGGCATCACTCTGTGTTCGCCGAAGTTGTGAAGGGACAAATTTGCGGCTTTGGCGTCGACAGCTATCTGCTCGCATTGCGTGCCGCGGTATCGGCAATGCAGTAGACATCGCTCAACTAGGCGACGATCGTTGTCGATTCGCCGCGCCGATGTTTATGGCCGCAACTCAACCAGGCCGTACTTCTCGAACCCACTGGAATTGAAGCGGCTGCCACCAGCGAACCGGCGCGTCAGTGTATTCAGCATCGCTATCGCGTTCTCGGCTGTCACTTCCGGCACGCGCTCCGCGGGAAGCGGCGCGCGGAACCACCGGCCAGAACGGCTGAACGATTCATATTCGATGAAAAACCGCAGCCAGACAGTCGAACACTGAGCGCCGACGGAAGCGTCCGGCTTACTCCACCGTGACCGACTTCGCGAGGTTGCGCGGCTTGTCAACATCCGTGCCGCGCGCGCATGCCGTGTGATACGCGAGCAACTGCAGCGGCACGACGTGCAAGATCGGCGACAGCAAGCCGTAGTGCTCCGGCATGCGGATCACGTGCAGCCCTTCGTCATTGACGATCTTGGTATCGGCATCGGCGAACACGTACAGCTGGCCGCCGCGCGCGCGCACTTCCTGGATGTTCGACTTGAGCTTTTCGAGCAGCGCGTCGTTCGGCGCAACCGTCACCACGGGCATCGCCTCCGTGACGAGCGCGAGCGGCCCATGCTTCAGCTCGCCAGCCGGATACGCTTCGGCGTGGATGTACGAGATTTCCTTCAGCTTGAGCGCGCCCTCCAGCGCGATCGGATAGTGCAGGCCGCGTCCGAGGAACAGCGCGTTTTCCTTGCGCGAGAACTCTTCCGACCACGCGATGATCTGCGGCTCCAGCGCCAGCACGCTGTTCAGCGCTGCCGGCAGGTGGCGCAGATGCCGGATGTAGTCGGCTTCCTGCGCCGCGCTGACGTGGCCGCGCATCTTGCCGAGCGTCGCGGCCAGCACGAACAGCGCGACCAGTTGCGTCGTGAAAGCCTTTGTGGACGCCACGCCGATCTCGCGGCCCGCGTGCGTAAGGAACGACAGTGCCGTCTGCCGCACCATCGCGCTCGTGCCGACGTTGCACACCGAGAGCGTGTGCTTGTGCCCGAGCGACTGTGCGTGCTTCAGCGCGGCGAGCGTATCGGCCGTTTCGCCCGATTGCGAAATCACCACGACCAGCGACTTCGGATTCGGCACCGAATCGCGATAACGGTATTCGCTGGCAATCTCGACCTGCGTCGGAATCTTCGCGATCGATTCGAGCCAGTACTTCGCCGTCAGGCCCGAGTAGTAGCTCGTGCCGCACGCGAGAATCAGCAGGTTGTCGATTTCGCTGAACGCCTGCGGGGCCTGCTCGCCGAACAGCGACGCATCGAATGCGTCGGCTTGCGGAATCGTGTCGGTGATCGCGCGCGGCTGCTCGAAGATTTCCTTCTGCATGAAGTGGCGATACGGGCCGAGTTCGACAGCACCGCCATACGCCGCCACTTGCCGCACTTCGCGCTCGGCGGGCTTGCCGTCGCGATCGAACACGCGGACGTTTTCCAGCGTCAGTTCGCAGACGTCGCCTTCTTCGAGGAAGATGAAGCGGTCGGTGCTGCCCGCCAGCGCGAGCGCGTCCGACGCGAGGAAGTTTTCGCCCTGCCCCAAACCGACGACGAGCGGCGAACCCTGGCGCGCGCCCACCACTGTATGCGGCTGATCCTTGTGCAGCACGGCGATCGCGTATGCGCCGTGCAGTTGCGCCGTCGCTTCGCGCACGGCCGCGAACAGGTCGCCGCGATACAGGCTGTGGATCAGATGCGCGATCACTTCCGTATCGGTTTGCGAGACGAACTCATAGCCCTTGCCGCGCAGCATCTCGCGCAGCGACTCGTAGTTCTCGATGATGCCGTTGTGCACGAGCGCCAGTTCGTTGCGCGAAAAGATGGGGTGCGCGTTATCCGTGACGGGCGCGCCGTGCGTGGCCCAGCGCGTGTGCGCGATGCCCGTTGCGCCTTCGAGGCGCGTGTCGCGAACCTGATCGTCGAGATCGGCGACGCGCGCGACGCTGCGCGCACGCTGCGGCTCACCGTTCGCGAGCACGGCGACGCCGCACGAGTCATAGCCGCGATATTCGAGGCGACGTAGTCCTTCGATCAGGACGGAAACGATATTTCTCTGCGCTACCGCGCCGACAATGCCGCACATAATGATGATCCTTCAGAGTTGGAAGCCGGCCGCGCGACCCGCGCGGCTGCCTCAGCTTTTCTTTTTGGTCGGGCGCACGTAACCCGTCTTG
The DNA here is from genome assembly GCF_037126505.1 of Paraburkholderia bengalensis. Classification (NCBI taxonomy): domain Bacteria; kingdom Pseudomonadati; phylum Pseudomonadota; class Betaproteobacteria; order Burkholderiales; family Burkholderiaceae; genus Paraburkholderia; species Paraburkholderia bengalensis. The sequence goes on along the minus strand of NZ_JACFYJ010000025.1, from coordinate 40,000 downwards.
CCCACCTGGGTCTTTTCGTTGAGCACGAGCCGCCCTTCTTCGACGTCTTTCCACACCGTCGTGCCCGCCGCGATCGTCGCGCCGCGGCCGACGCGCACGGGCGCCACCAGTTGCGTGTCCGAGCCGACAAAGACGTCGTCTTCGATGATCGTGCGGAACTTGTTCGCGCCGTCGTAGTTGCAGGTAATCGTACCCGCGCCGATATTCACGCGCGCGCCGACATCGGAGTCGCCGATATACGACAGGTGGTTCGCCTTCGAGCCGTGGCCGAGCACCGCGTTCTTCACTTCGACGAAATTGCCGACGTGTGTTTCGTCAGCGAGCGTCGCGCCCGGACGCAGCCGCGCATAGGGCCCAAGCACGGCCTGCGCGCCGACCTGCGCGCCTTCGATATGCGTGAACGCGTCGACGCGCGTGCCCGCGCCGATCGTCGCGTTGCGGATCACGCAGTTCGGCCCGATGGAGACGTTGTCGGCGAGCGTCACCTTGCCTTCGAACACGCAGTTCACGTCGATCGATACGTCGCGGCCGCATTCGAGCGAGCCGCGCACGTCGATACGCGCCGGATCGGCGATCGTCACGCCCGCGACCAGCAACGCGTCGGCGACATTGTGCTGATGAATGCGCTCGAGTTCCGCGAGCTGCTGCTTGCTGTTCACGCCGAGCGTTTCCCATTCTTGATCGGGCTGCGCGGTGACGATGTCGATGCCCGCTTCGATTGCGCGCTCGACCACGTCGGTGAGGTAGAACTCGCCCTGCGAATTGTCGTTCTTCAGCGAAGACAGCCAGCCGTCTAGACGCTTCGTCGGCATCACGACGATTCCCGTATTGATCTCGGCGATCCGCTGCTGCTCGGGCGTCGCGTCCTTCTGCTCGACGATGCGCTCGACCTTGCCGCCCGTGCTGCGCACGATCCGGCCGTAGCCCGTCGGGTCGTCGAGCGTCACGGTCAGCACGCCGTAGCCGTCGCGGCCGGCGGCGTCCGTCAGGCGCTTGAGCGTGCTCGAGCGGGTGAGCGGCACGTCGCCGTACAGCACGAGCGTCGCGCCGACGGTTCGAGCAGCGGCAGCGCCTGCTGCACCGCATGGCCCGTGCCGAGCTGCTGTTCCTGCAGCGCGAATTGCACATCGGGCGCCGCGACGGCCGCGCGCACCTGCTCCGCGCCATGACCGACCACGACGACCAGACGCGCAGGATCCAGCGTGCGTGCAGTATCGATGACATGAGCGAGGAGCGGCCGGCCGGCCAAGGGATGAAGCACTTTCGGCAATGCGGAGCGCATGCGCTTTCCGGTGCCTGCCGCCAGAATCACGATATTCATGACGTGGGCGTATTCGACGAGTTTGGAGTGGGCGATTCTAGCATGTTGAACGTGGCGGCTACGTGGCCCAGCGAACGGTCAAACCCCCGCAAGCGTATGTTTTAAAAGGCTTTGCGGGGATCTGACGAGGTGTCAAAGATCGTCGAATTGCACGAAGGAGATCGTTTGCGATGCCGCGGACATGCCGCTGGGCGCGGAATCGGTCGAACACGGCTCCTCGTCGAAAGCGATATCGCCTTGCGGATCGGCCTCGCCCGTCGCGCGCAGACCCGCGAACGGAAACAGCGTGTGATCCATCAGATGCGACGGCACGACGTTCGACAATGCGTTGAACATGTTGTCGACGCGCCCCGGAAAACGCTTGTCCCATTCGCGGATCAGCGCCTTCATTTCCGCGCGCTTCAGGTTCGGCTGGCTGCCGCACAGGTTGCATGGAATGATCGGGAATTCGCGCAACTCCGCGTATTTCTCGAGATCGGTTTCCTTCACGTACGCGAGCGGACGAATCACGACGTTCTTGCCGTCGTCGGATTGCAGCTTGGGCGGCATGCCCTTCAGCTTGCCGCCGTAGAACAGGTTCAGCAGCAGCGTCTGCAGGATGTCGTCGCGATGATGCCCAAGCGCGATCTTGGTCGCGCCGAGTTCGCCCGCCACGCGATACAGAATGCCGCGCCGCAGCCGCGAGCACAGCGAGCACGTGGTCTTGCCCTCGGGCACGAGGCGCTTGACGATGCTGTACGTATCCTGATTCTCGATGTGAAACGGAATGTCGAGCTTGCTCAGGTACTCGGGCAGCACGTGCTCGGGAAAGCCCGGCTGCTTCTGGTCGAGATTCACGGCAACGATGTCAAAGTGGATCGGGGCGCGCTCGCGCAGGCGCATCAGCACGTCGAGCATCGCGTAGCTGTCCTTGCCGCCCGACAGGCACACCATCACCTTGTCGCCCTGCTCGATCATGTTGTAGTCGCCGATGGCCTGGCCGACCTGGCGCGCGAGGCGCTTGAACAGCTTGTTGTTCTCGTACTGCTCTTTCTGCTCGCGGCGCGTGTGCGCGCGCTTGCGCTCGGCTTCGCTTGCGGCCGCGGTTGCCGTCGCGTCGACAACGGGCGCGTTCGCTTCGACGCCCGTCAGGGTTTCGGGAGCGTTCATCGCTCAGTCCTCTTTGATATGGAACACCTCGACGCCCACGGCATCGCAGTCCGGATAAACGTCGGGCTTTTCCGTCGACAGACGCACGGCGCGCACGTTCGGATGCGCGAGCAACGCTTTCGCGAGGTCGTCGCAGAGCGTTTCCTGCAGATGGATATGCCCCTGGCTCACGCGCGCGCCGATCGTCGAGCGCATGAAGTCGTAATCGACGACTTCGCGCAGCTTGTCTTCGACGGGCGTGGACAGCGTGAGCGGCACGAACAGTTCGACGTTGATCACCACGCGCTGCTCGCCGCGCTTTTCGAAGTCGTGCACGCCGATATTGATGTACACCTCGTAATTGCGCAGAAAGAGCCGGCGGCAATCGGCGAGCCGGGGATGAAGCAGAGCGGCAGACATGTTCGTTCCAGTACAAAGTTTGCGCGCGGTTTCACACGCAGTTGCAAATGGGGCACGCTCGCGGCGCGTTTCGGCGCACGCCTCGCAGCGCACCGGCAGCCGGTCGGCTAGCGATCGGCGCCCGTCAAAAACATCACGTCGCGCGGCAGCGGCACGAGATGCTGGCCACCGTCGACGACCAGCGTCGTGCCCGTTACACCGCGCGCGTCGGCCAGATACAGCGCCGCCGCCACGAGATCCTCGACGCGCGACGCGCGGCCGAGCGGCGTCACCTTGTGCGCGGCCGTGAAGCTTGCCGGCGTCTGGTCGCCCGATTGCAGCGTCAGGCCCGGCGCGAGGCCGACCACGCGCACCTTCGGCGCCAGCGCCTGCGCCAGCGCGACGGTCGCCGTGCCGAGCGCGGCCTTCGACAACGTGTACGACAGGTAATCCGGATTCATGTTGTACAGCTTCTGATCAAGCACGTTGATCACCGCGCCGCGCAGCGATTCGTCGTGCACGGCCGCCTCGGGCGTCGCGGCGTGCAGCATCCGCGCCAGCACCAGCGGTGCGCCGACGTTGATCGACGTCAGGCGCAGCAGCTTCGCGTAACCGACGTCGAGCGCGGTGTCCTCGTCGAACAGCGACGCATTGTTCACGATGCACGACGGCCGCCCGAGCGCCGCGATGCAATCGGGCACGAGCCGCTCGACTTGCGCCTCGACGGACAAATCCGCCTTCAGCGCGACGGCTCGCCGCCCCAACGCGGCGATTTCGGCGACGACATCGTCCGCCTGCGCCTTCGACGCGCCGTAGTGCACGGCCACGTCCCAGCCCGCCGCGGCAAAGCCCACGGCCAGCCCGCGGCCGATCCGGTGCGCGGCGCCCGTGACCAGCACCGTCCGTGCTGACGCTGCAGACCGGGCGGACGGGGCAGACCGCGCGCCGGCGGCGGAAGTATCGTTCGAGGCGCTCATTTACAATGCAGGGATGAATCCGAAAGCTCATCAACCCGATAGTTTACCTGCTCCCGGCCCGACCGCGCTCGCGCAGTCGGAAGCGCTGGTTTCGCAGATTCGCGCGGAGATCGCGGCGAACGGCGGCTGGATACCGTTCGATCGCTACATGGAGCGCGCGTTGTACGCACCGGGACTGGGCTACTACGGCGGCGGCGCCATCAAGTTCGGCCGACGCGCGGAGGATGGCAGCGACTTCGTCACGGCGCCCGAGCTGTCGCCGCTTTTCGCGGAAACGCTTGCTCGGCCGATCGGGCAGGCGCTGGAGATGAGCGGCACGCGTCACGTGATGGAATTCGGCGCGGGCACGGGCAAGCTGGCTTCCGGGCTGCTGAATGCGCTCGCGCAACGCGGCGCGCAGTTCGACACGTATTCGATCGTCGATCTGTCGGGCGAATTGCGCGAGCGTCAGCGCGAAACGATCGAAGCGCTGGCGCCCGGCATGGCCGCGCGCGTGCGCTGGCTCGACGCGCTGCCTGAATCGTTCGAAGGCGTCGTGATCGGCAATGAAGTGCTCGACGCCATGCCCGTGCGGCTTTTCGCGCGCAGCGGCGGACAGTGGCACGAGCGCGGTGTCGCTTTGCAGAACGGCGCGCTGGGTTTCGAGGATCGCGCGGTCGCGTCGGAGCGCGATGCCGCCTTCCTGCGCGGGCTGGAAATAGAAGGCGACGGCGACTACGTGACGGAGACGCACGAAGCCGCGCTCGCCTTCACGCGCACCGTCTGCGCGATGCTCGGGCGCGGCGCGGCGCTATTGATCGACTATGGCTTTCCGCGCCACGAGTACTATCACGCGCAGCGCGCGCAGGGCACGCTGATGTGCCACTACCGCCACCGCGCCCACGGCGATCCGTTTCTTTATCCGGGCTTGCAGGACATCACCGCGCACGTCGAATTCACGGGTATCGCCGAAGCAGGCGTCGATGCGGGCGCGGATCTGCTTGGTTACACGTCGCAGGCGCGCTTTCTGATGAATGCGGGCATCACGGACGTGCTCAGTTCGATCGATCCTTCCGACATTCCGAACTTTCTGCCCGCCGCCAACGCCGTGCAGAAGCTGCTGTCGGAAGCCGAGATGGGAGAGCTGTTCAAGGTGATCGCGTTTTCGCGCGGCATCGACGGCACGCTCGACGCATTCTCGCGCGGCGACCGCTCGCACACGCTCTAAGTTCGAGGCTCACACGATGATCCGCTGGCTGCTCACCACGTTCATCGCCGTCGCGGTGCTGTCGTCGTGCTGGCCGTGGCTGCGCAAGCTCGGGATCGGCAGGATGCCGGGCGATGTCACGTTGCGGCTGTTCGGAAAGGAATATCCGTTCCCGTTCATGTCGACGCTGGTGCTGTCGATGCTGCTGTCGCTGATCGCCCGGCTGCTCTAGTTCACGCTTCTTGCGAAGGCGCTTCGTTCAGCGCCTTCGCGACCGCCCGCACGCGCTCGCGATGCACGGCGTCCTTGATCTTCGCCGGTTCGTTTTCATAGGCCTTCGCGACCGTGCCGGCATCGACGGCACGCGCCGCGACGAGCGCCACGCGCAACCGTTCGGCCTGCGGATACGCGCGCGCCTCGAAGCCGAGACGGCCGCGCGCATCGGACTCGCACGCCTGCAACGCTTCAGCGAAACGCGCGGGCTTGCGCAACGCGTCGCAGCGCTCGAACAGACGCACGATGCCCGCCGCCTTCGTCTCCATCACGCGATGGATGTTGCCGTGCTCGCGCGCGACCAGCAGTGCGAGATCGCGGCACTCGTTCGGCACGCGCAGGCGCTCGCACAGCGGCTTGAGCAGATCGACGCTGCGTCCTTCATGGCCGATATGGCGCGGCAATACATCTTCAGGCGTGGTCGCCTTGCCGAGATCGTGCGTGAGCGCGGCAAAACGCACGCTGAGCGCATAGTTTTGCGCGGCCGCGTGATCGACGACCATCATCACGTGCACGCCCGTGTCCACTTCCGGGTGATAGTCGGCGCGCTGCGGTACGCCGTACAGCGCATCGATTTCCGGCAGGATGCGCGCGAGCGCGCCGCATTCGCGCAGCACCTGGAACGCCCGCGACGGCTTTCTCTCCATCAGCCCGCGCGACACTTCCTGCCACACGCGCTCGGGCACCAGCGCATCGACTTCGCCCGCTTCAATCATCTTGCGCATCAGCGCCATCGTTTCGGGCGCGACGGTGAAATCGGTGAAGCGGGCAGAGAAACGCGCGACGCGCAGAATGCGCACGGGGTCTTCGAGGAAGGCATCGCTGACGTGACGGAACACGCGATTTTTCAGATCGGTCTGGCCGTCGAACGGATCGATCACCGGGCCGATCAGGTCGCCGTCGGGCGTCACTTCGCGCGCCATCGCGTTGACGGTGAGATCGCGCCGCGCGAGGTCTTCTTCGAGCGTGACGTCGGGCGCGTAGAAGAACTGGAAGCCGTGATAACCCGCCGACGTCTTGCGCTCCGTGCGGGCGAGCGCGTACTCCTCGTGCGTGTCGGGGTGCAGGAAAACGGGGAAGTCCTTGCCGACCGGGCGAAAGCCCTTCGCGATCATCTGCTCGGGCGTCGCGCCGACCACCACGTAATCGCGGTCCTGCACGGGCATGCCGAGCAATTCATCGCGGATCGCGCCGCCGACTGCGTAGATATTCATGCGCAGACGTCGTACTTGGCGATGTCGTGACCTTCGCGCAACGCATCGCTGATCCACGCGGCGACGGCCGGCTGTTCCGTCACGCGGCGCGCGTAAGCCGCCGCCGCTTCCGACAACGTCGGCTGCCACGTGTTGAAGCGCATCACGACGGGCGCGTACATCGCATCCGCAATAGTGAAGTCGCCGAACAGAAACGGTCCGCCCGACAACTCCAGGCACTCGCACCACATCGCGTCGATGCGCGCGACGTCGGCGAGCGTGCCGGGCGTCGCGCCCTTGCCCGGAAACTTCGCGCGGATGTTCATCCACATGTTGTTGCGCAGGTCGCCGAAACCCGAATGCATCTCGGCGCTGATGCTGCGCGCACGGCCGCGCGCCTTCGCGTCGAGCGGCCACATGGCGTGCTGCGCAAAGCGCTCGGCGAGCGTCTCGCAGATCGCGAGCGAGTCCCACACGGTGACGCCGTCGTCGGCGATCAGGCACGGCACCTTGCCCGATGGCGAATGCGCGAGGATCGACGCTCTGGTCTGTTCTTCGGCAAGCGGAATCACGACTTCTTCGAACGGAATGCCGAAGTGCTTCAGCACGAGCCATGGCCGCATCGACCACGACGAATAGTTCTTGTCACCGATAACGAGTTTCATGCGTCTTCATGGAGTAAGTGGGACGGAAAACCTAGCGGCCCGCGCTCGCGCGGAACGCGTTGAAGCGCGAGCGGAATGATGAGCCCGTCAGGTACACGGGGGCAATCGTTTCGATGCTGGCGGGCTCGATGTCGAGCTCGGGCGCGAGCGGCGCGCTCAGCACGGCGTCGACTTTCATCGAGTCGAGATTGTCACGCGACAGCACGGGCGTGCCGGGCGCCATCTCGAACGACATTGCCTGCAGCCGCGCGAGCGAATCCGGCAGCCGGATGATGCGCGCGTGCTTGCCGATCACATCGCCGCAATACTCGACGAGCGCCTGGAGCGTATAGACGGAAGGGCCGCCAAGCTCATAGGTGCGGCCCGTTGACGCATCGAGATCGAGCACGTTGACGATCGCCTTCGCGACATCGCCGACGAAGATCGGCTGAAAGCGCGCATCGGCCTTCGCGAGCGGAATCACGGGGAACATGCGCTGGAGGAATGCGAACTTGTTGAGAAGCTGGTCCTCGGGACCGAAGACCACGGACGGCCGAAAGATGGTCGACGCCAGTATCGACGACGCATGCACCGCGCGCTCGCCGTCGCCCTTCGAGCGCAGATACATGCTCGGGCCGCGCGGATCGGCGCCGATCGCGCTCATATGGATCAGCCGGTGCACGCCTTTGCCTTCGCACGCGGAAACGATCTTGGTAGGCAGCTCGACGTGCGCTTTGGCGAACTCGGGGCCATAAGGATCGCTGCGATGACCGTGCAGCACGCCGACGAGATTGATCACGGCGTCCGCGCCCTCGACGAAGCGCGCAAGCTGGATGGGATCGAACACATCCATTTCGACTACGTCGATGGGAAGCAGCGTCAGGTGCCGCGCGTGATAGCGCCGGCGAGTGGCAAGACGCACCGTCTTGCCCGCTTCGACGAGCGCATTGACGAGATGACTGCCGATGAAACCTGAACCGCCGACGATTGCGATGGTTTGATGTCGCATTTTTCGACTCCCTGATGGAAGCCGCGGCAACGGCTGAGGTCGGGCGCCGCCGCCTGCGTGACGTGTCAGTGACGTGTCACGCGGCGACGGCCAGGCGCATCGTTACTGCAACGGCTGGATGTAACCCAGACGCGCCTTCAGCGATTGCGGACGGCCTTCGAACAACGCCGCATAGTAGACCGTGTTGGACAGCACGTTCTTGACGTAGTCGCGCGTTTCCTGGAACGGAATGGCTTCCGCGAAAATCGCGCCTTCGACGCCGCGCGGCAACGTCGCGCGCCAGTTGCGCGGACGGCCCGGACCTGCGTTGTAGCCCGCCGTCGCCAGCACGGCGGACCCGTCGAATTCATTGTAGATCATCGACAAATAGTTCGTTCCGAGCAGGATGTTCGTGTTGATGTCGTTCATCTGCGCGCGCGAAATCGTGCCGAGGCCGATCTTCTTCGCGACCAGTTGCGCCGTGCCCGGCATCAGCTGCATCAGGCCGCTCGCGCCGACTTCGGAGCGTGCGTTCATGATGAAGCGCGATTCCTGACGGATCAGACCATACGCCCATTCGACGTCGAGCCCGTTCGACTGCGAGTCGCGCTCGACGATATCGCGGAACGGCGACAGGAAACGCAGCGAGAAATCGTGCTCTGTCTTTGTGCGGTCGGCCGTGTTCACCGCGCGGTCGTACAACTCGATCCGGCGCGCGTACTCGGCGGCCGCGATCAGCTGGCGGTCCGTCATGCTGCGCAGCGGCCAGTTCCACTCGCGGTTGCCTTCCAGTCGCAGATTCAGCTGATAAAACTTCTGCGCAAGCGCGAAGCCCGGCGTGTTGCCTGCCGCTTCGACTTCGGCGTCGGTGACTTGCGTCTTCGGCGGCACGACGATTTTCTGGCCGAGTTCTTCGGCCGCGAGCTGGCCGTAAAAGTTGAAGTTCTGCGCGATCGACTCGAATTCCTGGTTCGCCGTGGTCACGTCGCCCGCGGCCTTGAGCGCGCGTGCGTGCCAGTAGACCCACGAAGGCTGGCTGCGCAGTGAAGGCGGCATCTGCTCGATCGACCAGCGCACCATCGTCCAGTCGCCGGCGACGAGCGCGACGCGCGTGCGCCATTCGTAAGCGGGCGTGGACAGCGGCGCATTCGCCGACAGACGGAACCAGTCGACCGCGCCCGGCATCTGCTTCGAAGCCGCCTGGTAGGCGATCGTGCCCCAGCCGATCGCGCGCTCGGGCGAGGTCAGCGACGGCGCGACAGAGCCGAAAGTGGCCGCGGCCATGGCGGGATCATTGCGCGCCATGCGCGTGATCGCGAGCAGCGCGAGCTGATGCGATTGCGGATCGGCGCCGACGCCGCGCGCGAGCAAGAGCGGCGGCGTGGTCGCGGCCTGGTCGAACAGCGTGGGATCGGGCCGGTTGTTGCCGAGCGCGTCGAGCAGCTTCGAACCCGTGTTCGTCTGGTTCTGTTCGTATGCGAGGCGGATCTGCTGCCAGACGTCGTCGGTCGTGAACTGCTGGTTGATGGCAAGCGTGGTGATCAGGTCGACACAACCGTCGCCGTAGTTGCGCGGATCGACGAGCAACGCGCGCGCCGCATCGACGACGTTCTCACCCTTCGCGGCGCGCGATTCGAGCGCGTAGCACTTCACTTGCGTGTCGTCGTTCAGCACGAAGCGCGCGTATTGCTGGTCGAAGTTGCGCCAGTCGTGACGCGCGCCGAGCACGACGAGGTAGTCGTTGCGCATGCGGTCGGCGATGGCCTGGCCGTCGTAGCGCTGCAGGAACGACAGCACGGGCGCGTCGGGTGCGTCGATGCGCGGATGGCCCGAGCCGTCGAACAGTTGCGGCTTCAGCTGGAAATATTCCAGATACGAAGGCGCCGGGTAATCGGGAATCATCGCCGCCAGTTGCGCGGCGCGGCCTGCGTCGTTATTGCGCGCTGCTTCGCGCAACTGCACGAAAACCTGGTCGTCGTTGGTGAGGGGGGAAAGCGGGAGCGGCTTGACGGCGGAGGCCGTGCCGCACGCGACGAGTGCCGCTGCGGCGAGCGCCAGACTGGCCGCGCGATATACTCGGAAAAGGCGTTTGGACATCGTTATTTCTAGAGCGTTTCTGGAGCGCGAATTGAACTCAAGCATAGCATGCAACCCCGGCGCGAAATCGAAAAAGGAACTGCGTACAACACTGCTGGAAGCACGTCTGCATGCGGCTCGCGACGAAATTCGCAACGACGCGCTAAGCCGTCGCGTACTGGATGCGTTAACGGTCTTTGCGCCCGCAAGTGTAGGGTTGTATTGGCCTTTGTCGGGTGAGTTCGACATCCGCGCTGCCGTCACGCTCTGGCTTGCATCCGATGCGTCCCGCCGCGCGAGTCTGCCCGTCATCACGGGCCGCGAGCAGCCGCTCGAATTTCACGTGTGGACGCCCGACATGCCGATGCAGCTCGGCGCGCATCGCATTCATGAACCGACGTCGGGCGAAGCGATCACGCCCGACCTGCTGTTCGTGCCGTGCGTCGGATTTGACGAGGCGAGGTATCGGCTCGGTTATGGCGGCGGGTATTACGACCGCACGCTTGCCGCTTTTCGCGCGGCGGGCAAGCTGCCCGTGACCGTCGGCGTTGCGTATGAAGCGTGCCGTACAGATGCGCTGCATCGCGAAGCGCACGACATTCCGCTCGACGCTGTGATTACCGATGCCGCGTGGTATCGGGGAACAGCAAACGAATAACTACAACGAAGCCGCCGCGCGCGCAGCGGTGTCGTAAATACCGGAAGCGTTGCGCATCAGTTGCGCCGCTTCACCGATCTGCTCGTTCGTCAGTCCGCTTTCCTTCAGCGTCGCGATCAGACAGTTCTCGCGCACCTCGCGATACTTCATGCACAGCTCGCGCCCCGCGGGCGTCGCGGAAAAGAACACTTCCTTGCCGGTCTTTTCGCTTTTTACATACCCTCTAGCTACGAGCTTCTTGAGCGCGTAGGTCGCGACGTGCGTGTCCTCGATGTTCAGCACGAAGCAGATATCGGCGATTTTCTTGCGCCGCTCGCGGTGGCTCACATGATGCAGCAGCGAAACCTCGATCGCCGTCATGTCCTTGTCGCCCGCCGCCGCCATGCAGCGAACCATCCAGCGGTTGAACGCGTTGCTCGCCATGATCAGCCCGTATTCGAGTTCGGATAACTCCGCACTGAAGTCGGAGACCAGATGTTCCGATGACACGATTTTGGTCGGATGACGAGCCATGATTTTTCTATCGAGCGTGATGGTTGTGCGAAGTGTACGACGTCCACTCTGCCCGGGCGAGCCTGGGGACATCGCTTATTGATAAATTGTCGATATTTTATTGAGAATGTACGCTAGCGTTTTCCTCGAGAAGCCGGCGTGCATCGTCAGACGGAATCTGCTGTATCTCTACCCAAACCAGGATTTCACGACCGAGACCCCGCGATGACTGAACCCCGCATCTTTCCGTTCGGCGATACCGCGCTCGTCTGCGAGGCGCCGCCGCCTGCCACGATCGACTGCCAGCGCCGCGTGTGGGCGGCCGCGCAGGCCGCGCGCGACTGGCCGCACGTGCTCGAAGTGGTGCCCGGCATGAATAATCTGACGGTGATCTTCGATCCGCTCGCGGCCGATCCCGACGATCTGCAGGCGAAGCTCAAGTCCGCGTGGGACAGCGCAGGCAGCGCACCCGGCGCGAGCCGCGAAGTGGAGGTTCCGGTGCAGTACGGCGGCGAGTACGGCCCCGATCTCAAGGCCGTGGCCGACCACACGGGCATGTCGGTGAAGGAAGTCGTCGAGCGCCATGCGGGCGGCGACTACATCGTGTTCTTTCTCGGCTTCCAGCCGGGCTTCGCGTACATGGGGGGGGCTCGAAGACGCGCTGCACACGCCGCGTCGCGCCGAACCGCGGCTCGAAGTGCCCGCCGGCTCGGTCGGCATCGGCGGCGCGCAGACGGGCATCTATCCCGCCACGTCGCCAGGCGGCTGGCAGCTGATCGGCCGCACCGCGCTCAGACTGTTCGACCCTGCGCGCAATCCGCCCACCCTTTTGCAACCGGGCGATCGCGTCCGCTTCACCATCGCGGGGCTGCACGCATGATCGACGTCATTCGCGCGGGTCTGTTGACCACGATCCAGGACCTCGGCCGACACGGCCACCGGCATCTCGGCGTCGCGATGGGCGGCGCGCTCGATCGCCTGTCGCTCGAAGTCGGCAACCGGCTGGTCGGCAACCGGCCCGACGCCGCCGGACTCGAAATCACCTTCGGCCCGACCGTGCTGCGCTTTCTGCGCCCGACGCGCGTCGCGATCACGGGCACCGAATTCGGCGCAACGCTAGACGGCAAGCCCGTGTACTCGTGGTGGAGCCTGCCCGTGCAGGCGGGCCAGGAACTGACGCTGAACGCGGCCAAGCGCGGCATGCGCGGCTACGTGTGCATCGCGGGCGGCATCGACGTATTGCCGATGCTCGGCTCGCGCAGCACCGATCTGCAGGCGGGCTTCGGCGGTCTGGGCGGGCGCGCGCTGCGCGACGGCGACCGGCTGCCCGTCGGTGCGCCGCGCGCGGGCGCGGGTTCCGGCTTTTCGCCCGATGCGCCCGAGTTCGGCGTGAAAGCGCCCGCGTGGTGCAAGTTCGTGCTCGTCGACGAGCCGGTGCGGCGCGGGCGTCATCCGTCGGGTGTCGCGTGGGCGCCGCCCATCCGCGTGCTGCCGGGCCCCGAGTACGACAGCTTCACCGCCGACGCGCAACAGGCGTTCTGGAACGACGAATGGCTCGTCACGCCGAACAGCAACCGCATGGGCTACCGGCTCTCGGGCACCGCGCTGACGCGCACGCACAAGAGCGATCTGCTGTCGCACGCGGTGATGCCCGGCACGATCCAGGTGCCGCCCAACGGCCAACCGATCATCCTGATGAGCGACGCGCAGACCACGGGCGGCTATCCGAAGATCGGCGCGGTGATTCACGCGGACTTGTGGAAGCTCGCGCAGGTGCGCCTGAACGGCGCGGTGCGCTTCATTCCGACCACGCCTTACGAAGCGCGCCAGGCGCTGATCGAAGAGCGCAAGTATTTGCGGCAGATCGATGCCGCCATCGCCATGCATGAAGAACGCTGCGCGCGGCTCGCGGCGCCCGCAGCGGTGTAACACCCAACGAGGACATCATGGAAATCGATTTGAACGCCGATCTCGGCGAAGGCTGCGGCTCCGACGAGGCGCTGCTCGATCTCGTCAGCTCGGCGAACATCGCGTGCGGCTGGCATGCGGGCGGTCCGAACGCGATGCGCGAATGCGTGCGCTGGGCGGTGCAGAAAGGCGTGTCGATTGGCGCGCATCCGAGCTTCAACGACCCGGAAAACTTCGGCCGCAAGGAAATGGATCTGCCCGCCGAAGAAATCTACGCGGGCGTGCTGTATCAGCTCGGCGCGCTGTCGGCGATCGCGCAGGCGGAGGGCGGGCGCATCGCGCACGTGAAGCCGCACGGCGCGCTTTACAACCAGGCCGCGCGCGACGCGAAGATCGCCGATGCCATCGTCTCCGCCGTGCACGACTTCGACCCGTCCGTGGCCGTGTTCGCGCTCGCCAACAGCGGGCTCGTGACAGCTGCGCACAACGCGGGGCTCGTCGCCATCGAAGAAGTGTTCGCCGATCGCGGCTATCGCGCGGACGGCTCGCTCGTGCCGCGCAAGGAGCCGGGCGCGCTGCTCGAAGACGAAGACGAAGTGCTCGAACGCACGCTGGCGATGGTGCGCGAGCAGCGCGTGAAAGCCGTCAGCGGCGAATGGGTGCCGCTCAACGCGCAGACCATCTGCCTGCATGGCGACGGCCCGCATGCGCTCGCGTTCGCGCGGCGCATCCGTCAGGCACTCGAAGACGCCGGGATTGGCGTGCATGCGGCGAATGCGGCGCGTGCGTGATCCGCGCGCGGTCGTAGCGTCGTCGGATGAACGTGTTTGCGCCCCGCTCTTCGCGGGGCGTTTGCCAGAAAAGCCACAACACGGGTTGCCAAACGATTTTTGAAGCCTGAGAAGTTCGGCAGCAGCGCGCAGTACCAGGTAGTAGCAAGCAGCAAATAGCAGCAAAAAGCAGCAGCAACGACAGGGAAGCACGCGCCAGGCGGCCGCTCAAGAGCCGCACCGCAAGCGAGGGAAAAGCACGGGCCTGAACACCAGACCCGACATGACTAAAGTTCGCCGCCAAGAGCGGTGTCCCAATGCAGGACCACCTCTGGAGATCTAGATGCAGTCAACCGTCAACCTATGGCCGCTGATCGGAGTCGCGGTCATCATCGCCGGATTCTTATTGCGCTTCAATCCGATGCTGATCGTGGCGGCCGCCGCCGTCGTCACGGCGATCGCCGCGCATTTTCCGCCCGACAAGATCCTTGCCGCCATCGGCAGCGGCTTCATCAAGACGCGCAATATTCCCCTCATCATCCTCTTGCCGCTCGCGGTGATCGGCCTGCTGGAACGGCACGGGCTGCGCGAACGCGCGCAGACCTGGATCGCCGGCATCAAGGCGGCCACGGCTGGACGTCTGCTGATCGTCTATCTGCTGGTGCGCGAGCTGACGGCGGCCGTCGGCCTGACGGGTCTCGGCGGCCATCCGCAGATGGTGCGTCCGCTGATCGCGCCGATGGCCGAAGGCGCGACGGAAACGCGCTTCGGCAAGCTCAGCGACGCCGTGCGCTACAAGCTGCGCGCGTTCTCGGCGGCCACCGACAACGTGGGCCTGTTCTTCGGCGAGGACATCTTCGTCGCGTTCGGCGCGATCGTGCTGATGGTCACGTTCCTGAAGGAAGCGGGCATCACCGTCGAGCCGATTCACGTCGCTGTGTGGGGCATTCCGACAGCGATCTGCGCGTTCCTGATTCACGGCTTCCGGCTCTGGCTGCTCGATCGCAAGCTGGAGCGCGAACTGCGCGGCAACGCCGCCGCGCAAGCCGCGGCGAACCTCGACAAGAACAACACCGCGACCGCCAAGCCCGCGACGCAATCGGCAACGGGAGACCAGGCATGACACTCACCATCAACTATCTGTTCTGGCTGCTCGGCATCGTGCTGCTGGTGATCGGCGGCATGATCGTCACGGATCGCGACCATCCCCGCCGCTTCACGGCGGGCGGCTTCTGGATCATCTACGCAGTGATCTTTCTGATCGGCGACAAGCTGCCCGTCGAACTGGTCGGCGCGCTCGTCATCGCGATGGCGCTGATCGCGGGTTTCGGCGGCGTAACGGCGGGCAAACCGAAGGTGCTCTCCGAAGCCACGCGCAAGGCAAGCGCCGCGCGCCTTCGCAACAAGCTGTTCGTGCCCGCGCTGACGATCCCCGTCGTCACGGTGATCATCACGCTGTCGGCGAGTCATCTGGTGTTCGGCGGCACGCCGCTCATCGAGCAGAAGAACGTCACGCTGATCGGCTTCGGCATCGGCTGCGTGATCGCGCTCGCGTTTGCCTGCGTGATGACGCGCGACACCGTCGGCCAGTCGATGAAGGAAGCCCGGCGGCTCGTCGATGCGCTGTCGTGGGCGGCCGTGCTGCCGCAGATGCTCGGCATGCTCGGCCTCGTGTTCTCGGACGCAGGCGTCGGCAAGGCCGTCGCGCACGTGACCACCGCCTATATCAGCCTCGACTACCGGCTGATCGCGGTGGCCGTCTACTGCATCGGCATGGCGCTCTTCACGATGGTGATGGGCAACGGCTTCGCGGCGTTCCCCGTGATGACGGGCGGCGTCGGCGTGCCGATTCTCGTCAACGTGTTTCATGGCAACCCGGCCGTGATGGTCGCGATCGGCATGTTCTCCGGCTACTGCGGCACGCTGATGACGCCGATGGCCGCGAACTTCAACATGGTGCCCGCCGCGCTGCTCGAACTGCCCGACAAGAACGCGGTGATCAAGGTGCAGATTCCGACGGCGCTCACGCTGCTGGTGGTGAACATCTTCCTGCTGAATTTCCTGATGTTCCTGTAGCGCGAAGCCTGCGGGCGCTCGCCGCGATCCTTTCCAGGATAAGCGAGCCGCCCGCACGACGCGATCCTAAAGGCGCGCAGCGCTTTTTAGGATGCATCTGATAGTTCGATGAAAGCCCCGGACCTAACCTGTGACCGTTGCATCGTTCACGTTCACGGTCCGGCGCCGCCACGGTGTGCGCCGGCTCTTTCGAGAGTCTGGAGAGCATCGCCATGCAAGCGCAATCCGCCGCCGCTTCACGTTCTTCCGCAGTCCACCTGTTTCCCGTCACGCTCGCATTCGCGCTCGAAGCGCATCGCGCGTTCCGCTTTGCCGAAGCCGAAACGCTGTACCAGGAAGCGCTCGACCTGTGCCCGCACCACCCGGACGCGCTGCACTACTACGGCGTGCTGCTGCATCAGCGCGGCCAGCATGCGCAGGCGCTCGACTACATCGATCTTTCGCTGGAACTCGAGCCGGACAACGCGGAAGGCTGGAACGACCGCGGCTTCGTCGCCGATGTGCTCGGCGAGCATGCCACGGCGTTGCGCTGCTACCGCGTGTCGCTGGCGCTCGATCCGCGTTCGCCCGATGCGCACAACAACATCGCCGTCGCGCTCGAAGGCGCGGGACGGCCCGGCGAAGCGGTGCATCACTACCGCGAGGCGCTGAAGCTCGCCCCCACGCTTGCTGACGTGCATCTGAATCTCGGCAGCGCGCTCGATCGTCTGATGCGTTTCGACGACGCCGACGAGCACTATCGCGCGGTGCTGTCGCTGAATGCGCGCACGGCGAATGTGTGTCTGAAGTCCCGCAGGACGCGCAAAGCGGCGTAACCGGAAACTCAATACGGCTCGACGACGAAACCCCGTTGCCGCAGCAGTTGCAGCACACCTTTCTGCCCGCCCAGATGCAGCGCGCCGATCGCGACGAAAATGGGCTTGTTCGGCGCGGCGATCTGCATCATCCGGTTGACGAAGCGCCGGTTGCGATCGAACACGATCTTGTTGTCGATCTGTGCGGAAACGCGCTTGTCGCGCGCGAGCTTTTCCGACTTCGCCGCTTCCCATGCGGCAATCGCATCGGCATCGCCGACGCGCCAGAGCCGGTGCAAGGTCTGCACGTCGGCGACATTTTCGGCGGGCGTCTGCACGAGATCCTGCGCGAGCATTTCGCGCTGTTGCGCGAGCGACAAGCCCGTGAACGCGCGCATCTGCTCGCCGAGCGTCTCCAGTCCGACAATCTTCCCCTTCTGCTTCAGGTACACGTTCTGCAACTGCGCTTCCGTGCCGTATTCCGTTTGCAGACCGGCGCTGAGCGAATCGTAGGTCTCGACCAGTAGCGCGGCGAGCCACGGGCGCATCTTTCTGATTTCGACGAGCGCGGCGGGATTGTCGCGCAGACGCATCGACAGCTTGTGCCACAAAGGCTCCGGCAGCAGCTTCGGCAGGCATTGGTACGCGCACACGCCGTACTTCGAGACGTCGTCCTGCGAGACGAGCAGATCGTCGGGCGACAGTTCGAGCGCTAGAGTAGGCGATGCGGCAAGCGCGCCGAGAATCGGCGGGCGAAACGGCTGGTTCGGCGGATAGTCGTTCGGGTCGCCGACATGCAGCGTGCCGAGCAGATAGATCGTGGTCTTGCCGCGCGTCGCGACGTAGAACGGCATGCGCGCCGGCTGCGTGCGCACGGGGCCGCTGGCCGTCGTGCCGCTCGCGAACGAGGGCGGCGGGTTGAAACCGGGCAGCGTCGTGCGAGGCTGCGACGGAGCGCGCGGCGCGGGAACGGCCGGGCGTCCCGCCTGGTTGGCCTGCCCGGCCTGAGCGGGCGTGTTCGCCGCGGCGCCTGCAGCGTGCGCCGGGGCGACGACATCGAATGAATGGGTGGCGCCTTGCAGCACGCAGTGCGCCGCCACGGCGAGCGCCGCGCCCGTCAAAAAGCGCATGACCCGCCGATGTGACAACCTGAAGCGCGCGCCGTCCGCCTGCCTCGCAGACGAACGACGCGCGTGACGGCGCGCAACACCACGCGCCGCCACCGCATCATGCATTCGTGTCGTCTCCCACCTCTTCGGCGCGGTGACACGACACCTGGCGGCCATCCACTTCGCGCAGCTTCGGCTCTTCCTTGCGGCAACGCTCGATCGCATACGGGCAGCGCTGATGGAACGTGCAGCCCGACGGAGGATTGAGCGGCGAAGGCATTTCGCCTTGCAGCTTGATCTGGATGCGGCGGTCGGCTTCGAAGATCGACGGTGTGGCCGACATCAGCGCGCGCGTGTACGGATGACGCGGCTTGCTGAAGATGCGCTTCTTGTCGCCGAGTTCCGCGACGCCGCCGAAGTACATCACCATCACGTCGTCGGCGATGTGCTCGACCACCGACAGGTTGTGCGAGATGAACACGTAGCTCGTCTTGAACTCGTCCTGCAGGTCCATGAACAGGTTCAGGATCTGCGCCTGGATCGACACGTCGAGCGCGGAGACCGGCTCGTCGGCGACGACGATCTGCGGATCGAGAATCATCGCGCGCGCGATCGCCACACGCTGACGCTGGCCGCCCGAGAACATATGCGGATAACGCTTCGCGTGTTCGGGCCGCAAGCCGACCGTGCGCATCATGTGCGCGATGCGCTCGCCGCGCTCGCTCGCGCTCAGTTGCGTGTTGATCGCGAGCGGCTCGCCGAGCGTCTGCTCGACGGTCTTGCGCGGATTCAGCGAAGCAAACGGGTTCTGGAACACCATCTGCACGCGCCGGCGCAATTGCGCGATCTTCTCGTGGCTTGCACCCGCCACGTCTTCGCCGTCGATCAGCAGACGCCCTGATGACGGCGATTCGATCATCGTCAGCTGGCGCGCGAGCGTCGACTTGCCGCAGCCGGACTCGCCGACCACCGCGAGCGTCTTGCCGCGCTCCAGATGAAACGACACGCCGTTCAGCGCCTTCACCGTGCCGTGGCCGAACATGCCGCGCTTCACGTCGTAGTAGCGCGCGAGGTTGTCGGCGACCAGCACGTGGTCGTTCGCGGTGCTGCCAGCGGAGCGCCGCGTTTCGGGTACTGCATTCATCGTGCGCCTCCGTGGTGAATGGCATCGCGAACCAGGTTCAGCGGCTTGATGCAGCGAACCTGGGCGGCGGGATCATGATCGGCGAGCGGCGCGAGCGCCGGCCGCGCCTTGTTGCAATCGTCGACGACGTACTTGCAGCGCGGCGCGAACAGACAGCCTTTGGGGCGATCGTCGCGGCCCGGCACCATGCCCGGCAGCGCCGACAGACGTACCGCGCCGACGTTGTGCTCGGGAATGGCCGCGAGCAGCGCTTCCGTGTACGGATGATGCGGCGCGGTGAAGATATCGGGCACGCGGTTCGTCTCGATCACTTCGCCCGCGTACATCACGGCCACGCGCTGCGCGACTTCCGACACCACGGCGAGATCGTGCGAAATCAGCACGAGCGCCATGCCGCGATCCTTCTGCAACTGCACCAGCAGTTGCATGATCTGCGCCTGGATGGTCACGTCGAGCGCGGTCGTCGGCTCGTCGGCGATCAGCAGCTTCGGGTTGCACGCCACCGCCATCGCGATCATCACGCGCTGGTTCATGCCGCCCGACATCTGGTGCGGGAACGTGTTGATGCGGTTTTTCGCGTCGGGGATGCCGACCTGATCGAGCAGTTCGAGCGCGCGTTTGTTAAGCGCGTCGCCCTTCAGCCCTTCGTGCAGCTTCAGCACTTCCTTGATCTGATAGCCGACCGTGTAGCTCGGGTTCAGGCTCGTGAGCGCATCCTGGAACACCATCGCCACGTCTTTGCCGATGATCTTGCGACGCTCTTTCGGCGACGCGTTCAGCAGGTCTTTGCCGTCGAACGTGACTTCGTCGGCGGTGACCTTGCCGGGTGCGTCGATGAGGCCCATCAGCGCCATCATCGTCACGCTCTTGCCCGAGCCCGATTCGCCGACGACGCCGACCACTTCGCCCGGCGCCACGTTCAGGTTGATTCGATCGACGGCGGGCAGGCCGCTGAAGTTGACCGCGAGATTGCGGATCGTCAAAAGATTTCCGTTGCTCATGTCAGGCCAACCGTTTGAGTTTCGGGTCGAGTGCGTCGCGCAGCCCGTCGCCGAGCAGATTGATTGCGAGCACCGAGATCAGGATGGCGAGACCAGGCATCGTGACGATCCACCATGCGCTGTCGATGTAATCGCGTGCCGACGCGAGCATCGCGCCCCACTCCGCCGAAGGCGGCTGCACGCCGAGACCGAGGAAGCCGAGCGCGGCGGCATCGAGAATCGCCGACGAAAAGCCGAGCGTGGCCTGCACGATCAGCGGCGCCGTGCAGTTGGGCAGCACCTGCGAGAACATCAGGCGCGCCGTGCCCGCACCCGCGACGCGCGAGGCCATCACGTATTCCTTGTGCAACTCGCCGAGCGCCGACGCGCGCGTCAGACGCACATAACCCGGCAGCGCGACGATCGCGATAGCCAGCATCGTGTTCACGAGACCGGGACCGATGATCGCCACCACGGCCACCGCGAGCAGCAGCGACGGCAGCGCGAGCAGCACGTCCATGACGCGCATGATCGGCGTGTCGGCCCACTTCTCGAAGAACGCGGCGATCAGGCCGAGCACGACGCCGGGAATCAGCGCGAGGATCACGGAGACGAAGCCGATCCAGAACGACAGGCGCGCGCCGTACATCAGACGCGAGAGGATGTCGCGGCCCGCTTCGTCGGTGCCGAGGATGAACTTCCAGTTGCCGCCGTCGAGCCATGCGGGCGGAATCTTCACGGAGTCGCGGTACTGCTCGATGGGGCTGTGCGGCGCGATCAGCGGCGCGAAGATCGCCACGAAGATCAGGACCAGCACGATGATGCCCGCGCCGACGGCGCCACGGTTGCGCGAGAAGTTGGACCAGAATTCGCGGGCGGCCAAAGCTCGCCCGCTGGGCGGCGTGACCGCCTGGGGGACTGTGTTTTGAATGTCTGCCACGGTATTTACCTCATCTCGTATGGCGAATGCGCGGGTTCAACACGCCGTACAACAGATCGACGACGAGGTTCACTACGATCACAAGCGTTGCGATCATCAGGATACCGCCCTGCACGACGGGATAGTCGCGCCGGCCGATCGCATCGATCAGCCATTTGCCGATGCCCGGCCACGAGAACAGCGTCTCCGTCAGCACGGCGCCCGCAAGCAGCGTACCGACTTGCAGACCGATCACGGTGACCACGGGAATCAGCGCGTTGCGCAGCGCATGCACAACGATCACGCGGCCCGGCGACAAGCCCTTCGCGCGCGCCGTGCGGATGTAATCCTCGCGCAGCACTTCGAGCATCGACGAACGCGTCATCCGCGCGACGACCGCGAGCGGAATCGTGCCGAGCACGATCGCGGGCAGGATCAGGTGCGACAGCGCCGAGCGGAACGAGCCCTCGTCCGTGCCGGGCAGCAGCGAGTCGATCAGCAGGAAGCCGGTGACGTGCGGAATGTCGTACTCGACGGCGATGCGGCCCGACACGGGCGTCCAGCCGAGCTTCGCCGAGAAGAACATGATGAGGATCAAGCCCCACCAGAAGATCGGCATCGAGTAGCCGGTCAGCGCCGTGCCCATCACGCCGTGGTCGATCACGGAACCGCGCCGCAGCGCAGCGAACACGCCCGCCGGCAATCCGACGATCAATGCGAACAGCATTGCGCAGATCGACAGTTCGACGGTGGCGGGGAAACGGGCCAGGAATTCGCCCATCACGCTGGTGTTGGTGATGATCGACGTGCCGAGGTTCCCCTGCAGCGCATGACCGACGTAATGGAGATACTGGATGGGCAGCGGCTCGTCGAGCCCGAGGCGGTGCATCGCGGCTGCGTGCATGGCCGGGTCGACGCCGCGCTCGCCCATCATCACTTCGATGGGGTCGCCCGGGATCAGGTGAATGAGCGCGAACGCGAGGATCGTGATACCGATGAAAGTCGGTATGACCATCCCGATGCGGCGCAAAACGAATCGGAACATGGTTCGTCCCTTAGGTCTTGATGAAAAAAACGCAACCGGCGACGAGGGCTCGTGACCCCGGTCGCCGGACCATTTCGACCAGTCTTCTAACCGAACGAAAAGCGTACTGCGTATGTGATGCAGTGGGCAACGAAGCCCACCGGAATCGCGAGATTTACTTCACGCTCACGCCGTCGAAACGTGCGTAGCCGAGCGGCTCGATGCGCATGTCGACGACCTTCTTGCTGACGGGCTGATAGACCGTCGAGTGAGCGATCGGCGAGAACGGCAGCTGCTGCGCGAAAATCTGTTGCGCCTGCACGTAAGCCTTCGTGCGGTCAGCCTGCGCGGTCGTTTCGCGGCCCTTCTGGACCAGCTCGTCGAACGGCTTGTAGCACCACTTCGAGAAGTTGTTGCCGTTCACCGCGTCGCAGCCGAGCAGCGTGCCGAGCCAGTTGTCCGGGTCGCCGTTGTCGCCCGTCCAGCCGATCAGCATCGTGTCGTCTTCGCCCGCGTGCGCGCGCTTGATGTACTCACCCCATTCGTACGTGACGATCTTCGCCTTCACGCCGATCTTGGCCCAGTCGGCCTGGATCATTTCGGCCATCAGCTTGCCGTTCGGGTTGTACGCGCGCTGCACGGGCATCGCCCACAGCGTGATGTCGAAACCGTTCGGGAAGCCGGCCTTGGCGAGCAGCGCCTTCGCCTTTTCCGGATCGTAGCCCGGCATCTTCAGGTTCTTGTCGTACGACCATTGCGTGGGCGGCATCGGGTTCGTCGCGGCCTGGCCTGCGCCTTGATACACCGAGTCGATGATCGCCTTCTTGTTGATCGCCATGTCGAGCGCCTGACGCACTTCGAGCTTGTCGACGGGCTTGTGCGACACGTTGTACGCCAGATAGCCCAGGTTGAAGCCCGGCTGCGACGGCATGTCGATGTTCGAGTCGGCCTTCAGCGGCGCGATGTCGGCGGGACGCGGATAGCTCATCACCTGGCATTCGCCTGCCTTCAGCTTCTGCACGCGCACGCCGGCATCCGGCGTGATCGAGAAGATCAGCTTCGAGATCTTGACGGTGTTCGGCTTCCAGTAGTCTGGGTTGCCGTCGAAACGGATCGTCGCGTCCTTCGTGTAGCTGCGGAAGATGAACGGGCCCGTGCCCACCGGCTTCTGGTTGATGTCTGCGGCATTGCCCGACTTCAGCAGCGAATCCGCATATTCAGCCGACAGGATCGACGCGTATTCCATCGCCACGTTCTGGATGAACGGCGCGTTGACTTCCTTCAGCGTGAACTTGACCGTGTACGGGTCGATTTTTTCGACCTTGTCGATCAGCTTGTCGAGGCCCATGTCGGTGAAGTACGGGAACTGCACCGGGTATGCCTTGCGGAACGGTTGGTTCGTATCCAGCATGCGCTGGAACGTGAACACGACGTCGTCCGCGTCGAATTCGCGCGTCGGCTTGAACCAGGACGTGGTGTGGAACTTGACGCCGTGGCGCAGATGGAACGTGTACGTCTTGCCGTCCGGCGAGACTTCCCACTTCTCTGCGAGGCCCGGCTCGACCTTCGTGCCGCCGCGTTCGAATTCGACGAGGCGGTTGTAAACGGTAAACGTGTTGGCGGTGAAATCCACGCCCGTGGTGTACTGCGCCGGATCAAAGCCCGCGGGACTGCCTTCCGAGCAGTAAACGAGGGTTTTGTTCGGGATATCGGCGGCGTTCGCCAGTTGGGTCCCCGCCATCGATGCCGCTGCCGTCGCGGCCAGCATCGTGAGCCGTGCCGCGCGCAACAGTTTGTTTTGCTTCATGTTTCCTCCAGGTTCGGCGCCGGTAAAAATCAGCGTAGCGCGATATTACTGACTCTTGCCAGGGGCCGCAATCGGAGGAAATTAACTGTGTTGACGATCGGAAACAACTGAAACGGGGGCTGCCGCGCGTTGCACGGCAGCGTGTCAGGATTAGAGCGCAATTACGTAAAGAAGCGGCTAATTGTCTACTTCAGACCGACGTTCCAGAACTGGGTCGGCCCAAAGGGGTCCAGTTTGAAGCCGGTAATCGACTTCGACAGCGGCTGATAGACGGTGGAGTGTGCAATCGGAGTGAAAGGAACCTGATCCTTGAAGATCTGCTGCGCTTGCATGTAGTCCTTCGTGCGCGTGGGCAGGTCGGTCGTGCTGCGCGCGGCCTTGATGAGATCGTCGAACGGCTTGTAGCACCATTTCGAGAAATTGCTGCCGTTCACGGCGTCGCAGCCGAGCAGCACGCCGAGCCAGTTATCGGGGTCGCCGTAATCGCCCGTCCAGCCGATCAGCATCGCCTCGTGCTCGCCGCTGTGCCCGCGGCGGATGTACTCGCCCCACTCGTACGTGACGATTTTCGTCTTCACGCCGATCTTCGCCCAGTCCGCCTGCAGCATTTCGGCCATCAGGCGGGCGTTCGGGTTGTACGGACGCGAAACGGGCATGGCCCACAGCGTCAGGTCGAAGCCGTCCGGATAGCCCGCTTCCTTGAGCAGCGCCTTCGCCTTGTCGACGTCGTATGGCGCGTCTTTCAGGCTCTTGTCGTAGCCCCATTGCGTAGGCGGCATCGGATTCGTCGCGGCCTGGCCCGCGCCCTGGTAGACGGAATCGATGATCGCCTTCTTGTTGACGGACATATCGAGCGCGCGCCGCACGAGCACGTTGTCGAGCGGCTTTTTGGTCGTGTTGTACGCGATGAAGCCGAGATTGAAGCCCACCTGATGCGGCAGCGCGAGCGACGAATCTGCCTGGATCTGCGGGATGTCGGCGGGTTTCGGGTAGCTCATCACCTGGCATTCGTTGCGCTTGAGCTTCTGCAGACGCACGGACGGATCGACGGTGATCGCGAAGATCAGCTTGCTGATCTGCACGACGCCGGGTTTCCAGTAGTTCGGGTTGCCGTCGAAGCGGATCGACTCGTCTTTCGTGTAGCTGCGGAAAATGAACGGCCCGGTGCCGACGGGAAACAGGTTGATATCGGAGGCCTTGCCCGCCTTCAGCAGTTGGTCCGCATATTCGGCCGACAGGATCGACGCGAACGGCATCGCGATCTGCTGCAGGAACGGCGCGTCGACTTCTTTCAGCGTGAAGCGCACGGTGTAGGGATCGAGCGCCTCGACCTTGACGATGTTCTTGGCGAGGCCGAGATCGGCGAAATACGGGAACGGCACGTTGTACGCCTTGCGGAACGGCTGCTCGGGATCGAGCATGCGCGTGTATGTGAAGACGACGTCGTCGGCGTTGAACTCGCGCGTTGGCTTGAAGAACGACGTCGTCTGGAACTTCACGCCGTGGCGCAGATGAAACGTGTATTGGAGGCCGTCGCTGGAGACGTCCCATTTTTCGGCGAGGCCCGGCTCGATGTCGGTGCTGCCGTGGCCGAACTCGACGAGGCGGTTATAGACCGTGTATGAACCCGCGCTGAACTCGACGCTCGTCGTGTACTGCGCGGTATCGAATCCGGCGGGGCTGCCTTCGGAGCAGAACACGACCGTCTTGTCGGGCAGCGATGCGGCAGCGCCGCTCCGGACTGGCGCGATGCACGCCGCGATGCAGGCCGCGATCAGCGCGGCGGACAGGCAGGACTTGCGAACGGCAGACAGCGTCGATGACATTGGCATGTTGTTCTCCGCGAGGCACCTGGTTCGAGGGCTCTTGGATCATAGTCAGCCAATATTCGGATTCAATATGCGGGTTTTTACTCCACTGTCGTGGTTTGGGTTTGGGTTTGATTTCGCTGGCATCCGCGAGGCGGTGTTTGCTGCGCAGGCCATTTTTTCGCTGGCATCCGCGTTGCGCCGACGCGGCGCTATCGCGGATGCCTGCGCAAAGGCAAACACACACCGGCAACGCCCGCGCCGCAAAGGCGCAACAAAACTTCACACGCCTAGACGCTCACAAATCGCCCGACTAGCAGCCGCGCCGTTGAGCGTATAAAAATGCAACCCCGGCACCTTCGCATCGACGAGCCGTCGACACAAATCCGTCACCACGTCGAGCCCGAACGCTCGGATCGATTCGCGGTCATCGCCGAAGCTTTCGAGCCGTTTCGCGACCCAGCGCGGCACTTCCGCGCCGCACATTTCGGAGAAGCGCATCAGCTGCGAAAAGTTCGTGATGGGCATGATGCCTGGCACGATCGGCACGTCGACGCCCAGCTTGTGCGCATCGTCGACGAAACGAAAGTACGCGTCGGCGTTGAAGAAATACTGCGTGATCGCCGAATTGGCGCCCGCCTTCACCTTGCGCGCGAAGTTCTCCAGATCGTGCTTCGGCGAACGCGACTGCGGGTGGTACTCGGGATACGCCGCGACCTCGATGCGAAACCAGTCGCCGAACTCGGCGCGAATGAAGCTCACCAGTTCCGACGCATAACGCAGTTCGCCAACCTCTCCCATGCCCGACGGCAGATCGCCGCGCAACGCGACGATATGACGGATGCCGTGCGCACGGTACTCGTTGAGAATCGCGCGCAGGCTTTCCCGCGACGAACCGATGCACGACAGATGCGGCGCGGCTTCAAGGCCGTCTTTCGACATGTCGAGCACGGTGTCGAGCGTGCCTTGCTGGGTCGAACCGCCCGCGCCGAACGTGACGGACACGAACTTGGGCTTGAGCGGCAACAGTTGCGCGCGCGTCGCGCGCAGCTTCTCGAGCCCTTCCTGCGTTTTCGGCGGAAAGAACTCGAATGAAAGTTCGATGGAGTTCATGGTTCGGGTCAAGAATCCTGACGGCAGCCGTCAGCCGACGCTGCGGTTGCCGAAGATAAGCGCGGACAGCAGCCACGAAACGATGCTGTACAGGATCGAGCCGAAAAACGCCGACCAGAAACCCGACACTTCGAAGCCCTTCAGCAGCGACGCGCACAGCCAGAAGCACAGCGCGTTCACCACGAGAATGAAGAGCCCGAGCGTGAGTATCGTGACGGGCAGCGTCAGCAGGATCAGCACCGGCCGCAAAACGGCATTGATGAGCCCGAGCACGAGCGCGACGATCAGCGCAGTACCGAAGCTGCGGATGTGGATCGACGGCACGATGTAGGTGATGATCAGCAGCGCGAGCGCGTTGATCACCCAGGTCAGCAATACGGTCATGAACAGCTCCTGGTCGCCTGTGGGCATGAAGTCCGGGTTGAATTCGAAGGCATGCGCGAAGCGTGGACAGTTGCTGTGCATCCGTCCACGCTTCGTTCATCGCGCCGCGTGCTGCAATCGCACGCGGCACGATGCGTCATGCCGCCTCTTTCCGCTTGCGCCGCTGCTTAGTAGCGGTAGTGGTTCGGCTTGAACGGACCGTTCTTGTCGACACCGATGTACTTCGCCTGATCCGCCGACAGTTCCGTCAGGTTCGCGCCGATGCGCGCGAGGTGCAGGCGCGCAACCTTCTCGTCGAGCTGCTTCGGCAGCACGTACACCTTGTTCTCGTACTTGCTGCCTTCGACGAACAGTTCGATCTGCGCGAGCGTCTGGTTCGTGAACGAGTTCGACATCACGAACGACGGATGGCCCGTTGCGCAGCCCAGGTTCACGAGGCGGCCTTCCGCCAGCAGGATCACGCGCTTGCCGTCCGGGAAAATGATGTGGTCGACTTGCGGCTTGATGTTTTCCCACTTGTACTGGCGAGTCGACGCGACGTCGATTTCCGAGTCGAAGTGGCCGATGTTGCAGACGATCGCGTTGTGGCGCATCGCCTTCATGTGGTCGTGATTGATGACGTGATAGTTGCCCGTGGCCGTCACGAAGATGTCGGCCTTGTCGGCGGCGTATTCCATCGTCACGACGCGGTAGCCTTCCATCGCGGCCTGCAGCGCGCAGATGGGATCGATTTCCGTGACCCACACGGTCGCGCCCAGACCGCGCAGCGATTGCGCGCAGCCCTTGCCCACGTCGCCGTAGCCCGCCACGACCGCGATCTTGCCGGCGATCATCACGTCGGTGGCGCGCTTGATGCCGTCGACGAGCGACTCGCGGCAGCCATACAGGTTGTCGAACTTCGACTTCGTGACCGAGTCGTTGACGTTGATGGCCGGGAACGGCAGACGGCCGTCCTTCTCCATCTGATACAGGCGATGCACGCCCGTCGTCGTTTCTTCCGTGACGCCCTTGATGTGCGCAAGACGCGTCGAGTACCACGTCGGGTCGGCGTCGAGATGCTTCGCGATCGACTTGTACAGCGCGACTTCTTCCTCGTTGGTCGGCTTGCCGATCACCGACCGGTCCTTCTCGGCCTTCGCGCCGAGAATCAGCAGCAGCGTGGCGTCGCCGCCGTCGTCGAGGATCATGTTGGCGAATTCGCCGTTCGGCCATTCGAAGATGCGGTGCGAAAACTCCCAGTATTCGTCGAGCGACTCGCCCTTGAACGCGAATACGGGCGTGCCGGCCTTTGCGATGGCTGCGGCGGCGTGATCCTGCGTCGAGAAGATGTTGCACGAGGCCCAGCGGACATCGGCGCCGAGCGCCGTCAGCGTTTCGATCAGCACGCCCGTCTGGATGGTCATGTGCAGCGAACCGGCGATACGCGCACCCTTCAGCGGCTGCTGCGTCTTGTACTCTTCGCGGGTTTGCATGAGACCGGGCATTTCGGTCTCGGCGATGGTCAGTTCCTTGCGGCCCCAGTCGGCCAGCGACAGGTCGGCAACGATGAAGTCCTGGGAATTTTTGGAATCGTAGACTGCGGCGTTCATCACGCCCTCCTTTCTAAAAAAGACTAGAAATGTTGACGTGAGCGCCGTTCGATGCGGTTGGTTGGCAAGCGCGACGCGCGTCCCATCCTTCCGATTGAAAGCCTTCGAGCCTGGCGGGGAAACCCGTCGCAACGCTCCTCGAAGACGAACGGCGATTGTAGCAAAACGGGATCGGCTGCGGTGTGACGTTTCAGTCTATGCCGATTGCTTCTGCGCCGATTCCGTGGCTGGCTGCGCGGCCAGATGCGGCGCGAGTTCGAAGCCGCGCAATTCGCCGATGGCTGCATAAGCGCGCCGCACGAAGGCCCACGAAGCGTCGCGCGTCGAGGCGACGAGTTCGTCGGGAGCGTCGATCATGCCCATCGAAATGCGGAAATAGCGCTCGGCGTGGATGGTCGGGTGGTAATGCATGCGCACGCGCTTGCGGTCGGATAGCCGCGGATTGCCGAAGATATTCAGCAGCGCAAGCGAAAGCGCGCCGTCTTCGCCGCCATGACGCCGGAACACGTCATCGAGCGGAAAGCCGCCGAACGCCGCATACACGCTACGGCGGATCACGAGACTGCTGGGCACGGTGTTGCTCAATGTAGCCGCGTGTTCGTCGAACTGCGGATGGCCGGTGATGTCGGCGGGAAAGCCGCAGAATTCGACGTCGAAGCGCACGGACGGCAGCCCGGCATGCGCGTGCAAAAAGGCCGCGGCGGCGGCGAGCGCGCCGGGGAGGTACTCGTCGTCGGCGTCGATGAACGCGAGCAGCGGATGCAGCGCATGCATCGCGCCCCAGTTCCGCGCGCGCGACGCGCCGCCGTTGTACGGCATGCGCAGCAACTCGATCTGCGGATAGTGCTGCGCATAGCGCGCGACGATGTCGGTGGCGCCGTCCTGCGAGCCGTCGTCGACGACGATGATTTGCGCGGCCTCGGGCTGCGCGACGCAGCTATCGAGCGTGCGGGCGAGTGTCTGTTCGGCGTTGTAGCAGGGAATGATGACGGAGATGGGCAGCATGGCGCGGAATCTGCGGAAGCGAAGGACAGCCGTCCATCATAAAGCCGCCGAGCCGCCATGCGTCTCAAATTGGCTGCGGCTGCCGCGGTGGCTGCGAGCGCCGCGCCTCACGCCCGAACGCCCGCACGCCGGAGCGCAGAGTCAAAGCGGCAGCATCCCGAACAGCGGCGCGAGCAGCACCATCACCACGCCAGCGATCATCATCGTCAGACTGGCGACGACGCCCTCCTCGCTGCCCAGTTCGCGCGCCTTCGCCGTGCCGACGCCATGTGCCGCCGCGCCGAACAGCGCGCCGCGCGCGAGCCGCGTGCGCAGCGGCACGAGCGCGAGCACGATCTCGCCGAACAGCATGCCGCAGACGCCCGTCGCGATCACGAATAGCGCGGTGAGGTCTTTCGGCGCGTGGATCTTGTCCGAGACGGCGAGCGCGAACGGCGTCGACACCGAGCGCGTCATCAGGCTGCGCTGCAGTTCCGGCGACAGATGCAGCACCTTCGCGAGCGCCAGCGACCCGCCCACCGCCACGACGATGCCGACCGTCACGCCCACGGTGAGCGAAATCCAGTGGCGCCTGAGCAGTTCGCGATATTCGTAGATCGGCACCGCGAACGCGACGGTGGCGGGCCCGAGCAGCCACATCAGCCAGCGCGTGTCCTGAAAGTAGACGGCGTACGGAATCCGCGCGGCCAGCACGATCGCGGCGAGCACGATGGGCACGGCGAGCAGCGGCGTGAGAAACGGCGACTTCAGCCGCGCGTACAGCGCCTTCGATGCGAAATAGAGCGCCACCGTCAGCACGAAGCAGCCCGCGGCGATGAGCCGGGACGCGTCGTCGGCGAACAGGGATGTGTAGAAGGCGCTCATGACTGGATTGGGCCGAATGGTTTACAGGAATCGTTTGTCCGCGAGGCGGCGCTCGACGGGCGCGCGCTGCACCATCACGCGACGCAGTGCGAGGCGCCGTTCGAGCCGCGCCGCCTGGTCGACGGCAAAGGCAACGGCCACCATCACCATCAGCGTGCCCGCGACCACGACCAGCGCGAGGCGCCAGCCGTCCTCGCGAAACAGCCCGCCGTACTGGACAGCGGCCACCGCGGCGGGAATGAAGAACAGCAGCATGTCGGACAGCAGCCAGTCGGCGCCCGCTTTCACCCAGCGCGGGGCGACGCCGCCGCAAAACAGCAGCGCCAGCAGCGCGATGAGGCCCACCACGCCGCCCGGCACCGGCAAGCCGAACCGGCGCACGATGCAGTCGGCGGCAAACCAGACGCCCGCGATCGCGGCGCTCTGCACGGCGATGCGGCCGAACTTCGCGACAGGCGAGTTCGCATCCAGACGGACGGCAGCGGCGAAACGGGCGATCAGCGGCGAGATCATGGCAAACCCTAGGTGACTTTTGGATGAGGTTCAGTATAGGGTGCAGTGCACCATAAATATAATGACTTAGAATTATCCAAATCATTCCAGAATGGAATTCGAGGAACACCGACCATGGAACTGCGCGCTCTGCGTTATTTTGTCGAAGTTGTGCGGCAGCAGAGCTTCACCGTCGCGGCCGAGCAGATGTTCGTCACGCAGCCGACCATCAGCAAGATGGTGAAGTCGCTGGAAGACGAAATCGGCTCGCCGTTGCTGCTGCGCGACGGCCGGCAGATGGTGCTGACGGACGCCGGACGCATCGTCTATCAGCGCGGACAGGAAGTGCTCGCGTCGTATGCGCAGCTGCAGGCCGAACTGAACGACCTCGACAAGCTCGGGCGCGGCGAACTGACGATCGGCATTCCGCCCATGGGCGGCTCGCTTTTCACGCCCGCCATCGCCGCGTTCCGGCAGCGCTATCCGAAGGTCGAGCTGAAACTGTTCGAGCAGGGCTCGAAGGCGATCGAGGCCGCGCTGATTTCCGGCGAACTGGAACTCGGCGGCGTGCTGCAGCCGGTCGATCCCGACACGATCGACGTGCTGCCGATGACGCGTCAGCTGCTATGGCTCGTCGCCCGCCACGGCTCACGTTGGGACGCGTTGCAGGACGTGCCGCTCGCCGATCTCGCCAGCGAGCCGTTCGTGTTCTACGGCGAGAGCCTCGCGCTCAACGACGTCGTGCTGACGGCGTGCCGCAGCGCGGGCTTCGCGCCGCAGATCGTCGGTCGTAGCGGGCATTGGGATTTCATGGCGGCACTGGTGCTCGCGGGCGTCGGCATCGCGCTGCTGCCCGCGCC
This sequence comes from Paraburkholderia bengalensis, assembly GCF_037126505.1. Lineage (NCBI taxonomy): Bacteria > Pseudomonadati > Pseudomonadota > Betaproteobacteria > Burkholderiales > Burkholderiaceae > Paraburkholderia > Paraburkholderia bengalensis. The sequence goes on along the minus strand of NZ_JACFYJ010000025.1, from coordinate 8,019 downwards.
GTACTGCCGGCGGCTCGACGCGGCGCAGTTCACCTGCCGGCCCGTCGTCGCGCCGGAGATTCCGTGGGAAATGGCGATCGGCTGGCGGCGCAACGGCTATCTGTCGCATGCCGCGCGCGCGTGGCTGGACGTCGCGCGCGAAACGCTGCCGGGACTCTCCACCGACAACTTCACGCATCCGCCTACTTTCGATGTCCCCGCGTCCGCGCCCGATCCGGCGAAACCGGCGCTGAAATGAACAATGCCGCCCGGTTGGTTGCCGGGCGGCATGGCGTCTGAGGCGGGGAACGTGTGAGCGGCCGCGCTTATTGCGTCTGGACCTGCGCCTGTGGCTGGTCTTGCGCCTCGCTGAACTCGATGCGCCGGTTCGCGAAACGTCCGCTTTCCGTCGCGTTGCTCGCCATGGGCCGCGCGTTGCCGTAGCCGCGAGCGATGAGCGCATCGGCGCTCACACCCGCCTTGACCAGAAATGCGCGCACGGCTTCGGCGCGTTCCTTCGACAGTTCCAGATTGGCCGTCTCGCTGCCGACGTTATCCGAATAGCCCGCCACTTCGAGCTTCAGCGCATGGCCGGCCGCCGCGCACGATTTCAGCATGCGCGCAGACTGGTTCAGATCGTCGAAAGCAGTCGACGGCACGTGCGCATCGCGCGGCACGAAATTGACGACCTGCAGGTTCAGCGTCCTCACGAGGTCCGCGCTCGCGCACGATGCGCCCGGCGCCAGCAGCGACCTGGCCGCGTTCCTGAACGACTGCGCGGCGTTCGCGACGGCTTGCGCGGCATCGAACGCGCTCACCTGATACGGCGCGCCGAGGTGTCCCTTCAACCGGTCGAGCCAACCCGCTTTCATATCGGCGGCTGTGCCGCTCAGCTCTACGTGCGTGCCGTCGATCGTCATTTCGGCGCCGGGCACGGACATCAGCGGCATCAGCGCATCGAGATGCGCGAGCCAGTCGGCCGCTTTCGTGCCGTCGTCGACGGCGATATCGGCGTCGAACTGGCCAGCGCCGAACTTCTTCGTCAGCGCGCCCAGCAGCGCCGTTTTTTCGGCGGCGTCGTGCACGGTCGCGGCGACCGTCGGCTTGCCGCTTTTGTCGACGGAGACGGTTAGCCGCGAGTCCCTGACGGCGTTCGTGTCGATCTTGCCGGAAGCGCTCGCGGCGCTGTTCGACGCCGTATTCGCCGCTGTATTCGTCGCCGCGTCCGGGGCGGGCTGCGCGGCTACTGGCGCCGGCGCCAAAGCAGGCGATGCCGAAGGCGTCGCGCCGACGGCATCGTGGACGAAGAAGCTGGACGCAGCCGGACAGAAGCCCAGCGCCACCCAGGTCAGCATCGCCGCAATCGCGCCGAGCAGCGCGGATAACGCGGCGACGCCGAACCAGTGCTTCATGCGCGGCCCCACATGGCGCCCTTCACGTTCTGGCGCGAGTGCGGGCACGCCCGCCGCGCCCCCCGACATGACCGGCTCGGCCGGACCGCGCGCGACGGCTGCTGCAGCCGGGGCGGCGGGCATATGCGCGGGCGCCGTCGCTGGCGCGGGAGGCTCGAAATGCGACGACACCGCGCGCACCTGCGCGCCGATGGCGTCCGCGAACGCACCCGCGGCGCCCAGGCCCAGCACGGTCGTGAGGCCGTCGTTCAGATGCGGCGCGATGACGGGCAACTGCTGGCCGAGCAGCGCGGGCAAGTGGCCGATGTTGCCCTGATGATCGAGAAGGTGCCGCTTGAGCACGCCCATCAGGATGCTGCCGACGATGCCCGTAATCGCGTGTGTCGCGTGCGCGGGCACGCCGGTCTGCATCGACACAGCGTCGCTGAGTCCGTCGATGCGGCGCTCGAACGAATGCTCGAGCAACTGGCGCCCCGTCGACGCCAGCTGCGTGACGCCTGTCGTGCTCGCGATGATGCGCGGCAAGTGCTCGGCGATGTCCGCGTTGACTTCCTGGCCGAGGACGGTCGCGAACAGCGCCCGGGCCCCGTCGAGGGTCGCGCACCTGTTCAGCAGGCCAGCGATCAGCGGCGGCATGCTGACGCCCATGACTCGCGCCGTCGCGTCGGGCGGCAATCCCTGGCAGTTCGACAGTTGTCGAACCACCTCGTCCGGCAATGCAGACCGGATCAGTTGAATCACATTGACACTCATCGATTCGTTTCCCTGAATTTCGAATGCGCGCCATGCGCCCTTCGTGGGCGGCGATTATAGGAGCGGGAAAATCTCAGAATTGAATCGATGCAGGATTCGCGAGCTTTTTAGGATTGCTCCTAGGAGCGCGCGGACGTCACAGCGGCTGGTCGTTGCGCGCATGTCCGCGCGCGCCATCCGGCGGGGTGGTCACGACGCGCGCGTGGGCTCGACGGCCGTCGACGGACTCGTCGCGTCGCGCCGCGCCGCCGCGATGAAATCCGCCGCGCGTTCGCCGATCATCACCGTCGGCGCATTCGTGTTGCCGCCGATCAGCGTCGGCATCACGGAAGCATCGACCACGCGCAGGCCCGCCACGCCGCGCACGCGCAGTTGCGTATCGACGACCGAGCGCTCGTCGCCGCCCATCCGGCAGGTCGACACCGGGTGGTAGATCGTGTCGGCGTGCGCGGCGATCGTCGCGCGCAATTCGGCGTCCGTCTGGCCGGGCCGCGTGTACAGTTCGCGCCCGCCGCACCACGCCAGCGACGGCGCGTCCAGAATGCGCCGCGACAGATGCACGCCTTCGACAAGCAGTTCGAGATCGCGCGGGTCGCTGAGAAACGCGGGATCGATGACGGGCGCTTCGCGTGCATCGCTGCTCGCGAGCGTGACGGCGCCCCGGCTATGCGGGCGCAGCACGCACACGTGCAGCGAATAGCCGTGGCCCCAGTGCATGTGACGGTTGTGATCGTCGACGAGCGCGGTGCAGAAGTGCAGTTGCAGATCGGGCCGGTCGAGCGTCGGCCTGCTCTTCAGAAAACCCCCCGCTTCCGCGACATTGCTCGTCAGCATGCCGCGGCCGCTGCGCAGATACGAGACGAAACCCGGCACCATCTTCGCGAAGCCGCGCAGCGAAAAGCCCGTGAGCTGCGTCGACAGCACGCGCTTGTTGATGGTGAAATCGACGTGATCGGTCAGGTTGCGGCCCACTTCGGGCGCGTCGTGCAGCACGGGAATGCCGAACGCGCGCAACTGGTCGGCGGGACCAATGCCCGAGCACATCAGCAGTTGCGGCGAATTGAACGTGCCCGCCGACAGCACGACTTCCGCGAGCGCCTCGACGATTTCCTTCACGCCGCCGCGCACCACTTCGACACCCGTCGCACGCGTGCCGTCGAAGATCACGCGCAGCGCGGCGGCATCGGCGAGCGTATGCAGATTCGGCCGCGAGTGTCCGTACACATACGCGCGCGCGACGCTGCAGCGCTGGCCGTCGCGCTGCGTCACCTGATAGAAGCCGACGCCTTCTTGCATCGGGCCGTTGAAATCGTCGTTGTGGCGAAAGCCTGCCTCGACGGCCGCCTTCACGAATCGATGCGAAAAGACGTTCTGAAAGCGCAGATCCGACACGTTCAGCGGCCCGTCGGCGCCATGCAGCGCGTCGCTGCCGTGCTGATTGCGCTCGTTGCACTCCGCGCGGCGGAAATACGGCAGCACATCGTCGAATGCCCAGCCGTCGCAGCCGAGGCGCGCCCAGTCGTCGTAATCGAGGGGATGGCCGCGCGTGTACACCATCGCGTTGATTGCGCTCGATCCGCCGAAGCCGCGTCCGCGCGGCTGATAACCGCGCCGCCCGCCGAGCCCCGGCTGCGGCGTGGTCAGATAGCCGTAGTTGGTCTTGAGCCTGAACGGCACGAGAGCCGCGACGCCGAGGGGCATGTTGACGAACAGATTGCGTTGCGTGTGCGGGCCCGCTTCGATCAGTGCGATCGTCGCGTCGGGACAGTGCTGCGCGAGGCGCCCGGCGAGCGCACAGCCGCCCGAACCCGCGCCGACGATCACGTAGTCGTATTGCATCCGCTCCTCCTGTGCCGCGCCGCATCCGCTTCCTGCGCGGTTCATGCGGCGGCTGCTGTCCGGGCCGCGCTGCGTTGCTGGCGGCTTCTGTCTCGTGCACACTTGTTGTCTCCGTGCGCTGTCTGCGCATTGTAGGGAGCGACGGCAGATCACGCGGCGTACGTGTCAGAGCGATCCTTCTAAACGCAAGCCGTGCCGCACCCCTATGATGAAAGGTGCTGTCCGCGCCACAGCCCATGCGCGGCCTTCATTCAGACACGGTCATTCGCGCGCCGCCCATCGAGCACCCGGCTTGCGCGCTTGCGTCAAACAGCGCCCCGCGAGACGGACGGCGCGCGTCCGTCAAACGGAGACATCGAATGGAACGCTTCGGCCCCGGCAACACGCATGACGTGATCAATCAGGTTCCGCCGCTTGCGAACTACAACCTGTTTTCCTGCGATACCGCGCTCGATGCCGCCGTCCAGCGCGAAGGCGCCGCATGGCATCGCGAAGCGCTGCTGCGCGATGGCGCCACGCTCGGCGCGCCCGATGTGCTCGCCCTCGCCGATCTCGCCAATCGCCACACACCCGAGCTCGCGACCTTCAGCGCGCGCGGCGAACGCATCGACGCGCTCGAATTTCATCCCGCGTGGCACACCCTGCTCGGTCTGCTGCGGCGCGAAGGTCTACATGCGCTGCCGTTTTCCGACCCTCGGCCGGGCGCGATGGTCGCGCGCTGCGCCGGCTACTTTCTGCATGGGCAGCTCGAATCCGGCTCGCTCTGTCCGCTGACGATGACCTTCGCCAGCATTCCCGTCCTGCAGCGCGAGCCCGCCCTGTTCGACACGCTGCGCGACAAGCTCTACTCGCGCGAACATGATCCGCGCGACGTGCCGCTCGAACGCAAGACGTCGATGATGGTCGGCATGGGCATGACCGAAAAACAGGGCGGCTCCGACGTGCGCAGCAATCGCACGCAGGCGTTCGCTTTGGACGCCAACGGCGGCGGGCGCGGCGCGGCCTACCGGCTGGTCGGCCACAAGTGGTTTTTCTCCGCGCCGCAGTGCGATGCGCATCTGGTGCTCGCGCGCACCGACACTCACGAAGGCCTGTCGTGCTTCTTCGTGCCGCGTTTCGCGCCCGACGGCAGCAAGAACGCGGTGCGCGTGCAGCGTCTGAAGGACAAGCTCGGCAACCGCTCGAATGCGAGCAGCGAGGTCGAATTCTTCGATGCCTACGGCGTGATGATCGGCGACGAAGGGCGCGGCGTCCCTACCATCATCGAAATGGCGAACTACACGCGGCTCGACTGCGTGATCGGCAGCGCGGCGCTGATGCGCGCGGCGCTCGCGCAGGCCATCCACCACGCGCGCCACCGCGTCGCGTTCGGCAAGCATCTCGCTGATCAGCCTCTGATGCGCAACGTGCTCGCCGATCTCTCGCTCGAATCGGAAGCGGCGACGGTGCTGTTCATGCGGCTCGCGCGCGCGTTCGACGACACGACCAACGCGCCCGAAGACCGCGCATGGCGGCGCCTCGTCACGCCCGCCGCGAAGTATTGGGTCTGCAAGCGCACGCTCGAATTCACGGGCGAAGCAATGGAAGTCTGGGGCGGCAACGGCTACGTCGAAGAGGGGCCGATGGCGCGCTTCTATCGCGAGGCGCCTGTCAACTCGATCTGGGAAGGCTCCGGCAACGTGATGTGCCTCGACGTGCTGCGCGCGATGGAGCGCGAGCCCGACGCCGCGCAGGCCTTGCTCGGCGCGTGGCGCGCAGAAGCGCGCGCGCATCCCGCGCTGAAGGCGGCGCTCGACCGGCTGCTGAGCGCGCTGACATCGGCGCCCGACGCGCGCGAGGCATCGGCGCGACGCATTGCGCAGCAGATCGTGCTGATCGCGCAAGCGGTATTGCTCGCGCAGCACGCGCCTGAGTTCGTGGCCGATGCGTTCATCGCGACGCGTCTGGGCGAAGGCTGCGGCGAAAGCGGCCGCGTCTACGGCACGCTGCCGTCGGCATTCGATCACGCGGCGATCGTCGAACGCGCATTCGCGGGCTGATCTCATACGTAGCGAGCAACAGAACGAACAACGGAACGAACGACAGCACACAACAACAAGACGGGGAAGACGATGAAAAACGATCTGCCGGATATCGCGGCGCTGGAAGCGCTGTTGCGCGAGCAGCGCGCCGCATATCGGCGCGCGCCGTATCCGTCGTGGGACGAGCGCGCCGCACACCTGAAGACCTTGCGCGAAGTGCTGCTCGACAGCCGCGACGCGTTCGCCGACGCCATGAACGCCGACTTCGGCAATCGTGCGAAAGAAGAAAGCATGCTGGCCGAATTTCTGCTCATCAAGGAGGAAATCGACAGCGCGCTGCGCCACGGCAAGCGCTGGATGAAAGCGCAGCGCCGCGCGACCAGCAAGTGGCTGCTGCCCGCGCGCGCGAAGGTCGTGCCGCAGCCGCTCGGCGTGGTCGGGATCATCGTGCCGTGGAATTATCCCGTGCTGCTCGCGGCCGGGCCGCTGATCAGCGCGCTGACGGCGGGCAACCGCGCGATCATCAAGATGTCGGAGCTGACGCCGCGCACGTCGATGCTGTTCGAACAACTGGTCGCCCAGACGTTCGCACGCGATCACGTGGCCGTCGTCAACGGCGATGCCGCGCTCGCCGCCGCCTTCAGCTCGCAGCCGTTCGATCACCTGCTGTTCACGGGATCGATGAAGGTCGGCCATGAAGTGATGCGCGCCGCCGCCGAACATCTGACGCCCGTTACGCTCGAACTCGGCGGTAAGTCTCCCGCGATCGTCGGGCCGCACGCGCGTTTCGATTACGCCGTCGACAGCATCGTCGCGGGCAAGGTGCTGAACGCGGGGCAAACCTGCATCGCGCCCGATTACGTGCTGGTGCCGCGCGGCAAGGAACAGGCGTTCGTCGAGCGGGCACGCGCGCGCGTCGCGCGGATGTATCCCGATTTCGCGCGCAACGCGGACTACACGTCGATCATTTCGGCACGCCATTTTCAGCGTCTGGAACGTCTCGCCGACGAAGCGCGCGAACAGGGCGCGCAACTGCACGCGCTCGCCGACGCCTCGCCCGATCCGCACGCGCGCCGCTTTCCGCCCGTCGCCGTGACGGGCGCGCCCGATACGGCCGCGTTGATGCAGGAAGAGATTTTCGGGCCGCTGCTGCCCGTGATTCCGTACGACACCCTCGACGACGCCATTGCCTACGTCAACGCGCGTCCGCGTCCGCTCGCGCTCTATCTGTACGACGACGACAAGGCGAGCGTCGGGCGCGTGACGCACGAAACGATCGCGGGCGGCATGTCGATCAACGAAACGCTGATGCATCTCGCGTGCGAGAGCCTGCCGTTCGGCGGGGTCGGGGCGAGCGGGATGGGCGCGTATCACGGCTACGAAGGCTTCGTGACATTTTCGAAAATGAAGCCGGTCCTGACGCAGGCGCGTTTCAACGCGCGCGGCCTGATCGCGCCGCCGTACGGCTGGCGCGTGCGCGCGCTGCTCAGGGTGATGATGCGGTTCTGAAAATACGGGGGCGGTCTTACGGCCCGTTTGACACGGTGACGTCGACGGCGGGCGGCTCGTCGGCGGCGCCGCTTTCCAGCCGGTGCAGCCACGCCAGCAGCTCGGCGACCGCCTGATACAGACGCGGCGGAATGCGCGAATCGAGATCGACCTGCATCAGCAGCGACACCATTTCAGGCGCCTCGTGCACGTAGAGGCCCGCTTCCCTCGCGCGCTGCACGATCATCTCGGCGACGATCCCGTAACCCTTCGCGACGACGCGCGGCGCATCGTCGTGGCCGTGCGAATCGTAGACCAGCGCGGCGGCGCTCTTGCGATTCGTGCGGCTCATTGCATGTCCCAGTCAAAGCTGTCGTCGGCGGCTTCCGGCGCGCTTGCGCCGTCCGCCGACCGCGCATAAGCCGACGCCGCCGCAGCAGCGGCCGCCGCCGCACCGCCTGCCGGCAGGCTGCCGCCGATTTCGCGGATCGACAGTCCGCTCAGCTCGATGCCCGCCTGCGCAAGCC
>NZ_JACFYJ010000259.1:0-1167 GCF_037126505.1 Paraburkholderia bengalensis | reverse complement strand
TCAGATCGCGCCGCACGCCTTGAGCGCGTCGATCTGCGCGGGCGAATAGCCGAGTTCGGCCATCACCTCGTCCGTGTGTTCGCCCAACAGCGGCGAGCGCGTGACGTCCGTCGGGCTGTCCGACAGCTTGATCGGGTTGCCCACCGTCAGATACTTGCCGCGCACCGGGTGATCCACCTCGACGATCGTGCCCGTCTTGCGCAGCGATTCGTCTTCGGCGATTTCCTTCATCGACAGGATCGGGCCGCACGGTATGTCGTACCTGTTCAGGATCTCCATCGCCTCGAACTTGGTCTTCGACATCGTCCAGCGTTCGATCTCCGCGAAGATTTCCTTGAGCTTCGGCAGGCGCGCGTTGGGCGTCGCGTACTCGGGGTCGGTTGCCCACTCTTCCTTGCCGATCACGTTGCAGATCTTCGCCCACACGGGCGCCTGCGTGATGAAGTAGATGTACGCGTTCGGGTCGTGCTCCCAGCCCTTGCACTTCAGGATCCAGCCCGGCTGGCCGCCGCCCGACGCGTTGCCCGCGCGCGGCACCGCCTCGCCGAAGGTGCCGTTCGGATACTGCGGATATTCCTTCATGACGCCCGTGCGCTCCAGCCGCTGCTGGTCGCGCAGCTTCACGCGGCACAGGTTCAGCACGCCGTCCTGCATCGCCGCGAGCACCTTCTGGCCGCGCCCCGTCATCGTGCGCTGATACAGCGCCGTGACGATGCCCAGCGCCAGGTGCAGGCCCGTGCCGCTGTCGCCGATCTGCGCGCCCGTCACCACGGGCGGGCCGTCGTCGAAACCCGTGGTGGAGGCCGCGCCGCCCACGCACTGCGCGACGTTCTCGTAGACCTTGCAGTCCTCGTACGGTCCGGGCCCGAAGCCCTTCACCGACGCGACGATCATCTTCGGGTTCAGCTCCTGGATGCGCTCCCACGTAAAGCCCATGCGGTCGAGCGCGCCGGGCGCGAAGTTCTCCACCAGCACGTCGCACTTCTGGATCAGCGCCTCGAGCACGAGCTTGCCCTCGGGGTTCTTCGTGTCGATGGTCACCGAGCGCTTGTTGTGGTTGAGCATCGTGAAGTACAGGCTGTCGGCGTCGGGCACGTCGCGCAGCTGCTCGCGCGTGATGTCGCCCGCGCCCGCACGCTCCACCTTGATCACGTCCGCGCCGAACCA
>NZ_JACFYJ010000258.1:0-1169 GCF_037126505.1 Paraburkholderia bengalensis | reverse complement strand
AGCCTGGAGGCCGCCGAAGTTCTGGATCGTCGGGATCACGACCTTCGTGTCGGTCTGCGTGACAGGCGCCACGACGACAGCCGGGCTGGCGAAGCCGCCACCGAATGCGGCGTTCGTGTTGAAGGCGTTGACGTTGCTGCCGCCACGCACGGACGCGAGCGATTCGACGGACAGTTCTTCGTTGTGCGAGAGGTCTTTGATGTTCAGCGAGGCCATGATGAATCTCCTTGGATTGGTTGCTTCGGGTTGGAAGAGCACGATTTGTTTGCGCTCGCTGCTACATACGCACAGCCTGTGCCAATCGAAACCCGCACTCCGGCTGTCAGCCATAAGTGACTGAAAATATGAAAGTTTTTCGCGTGAGCTGCGAGGCGAAGGCGCAATCAAGGCGACCAGCTGATCGAAGACGATGTGCTTCGGGCAAACAGATAATCTTGCAGCTGTCGGCATTCACCGAACAGCGCGCAGCTCGGCCATTCCAATGACGAAGTACTTCGCGCGACGGATTGAAAATGTCCCTCGTCTTGCCTGAGCGTGGGCATGTATGTCGCGAGTGGCGCGAAGGTACGACAATGAACGAGAGCAGTGCGCTGACAATGTCGTGCTCTTGCACACCGCAAAGTCTGCGATGGTCGGTTAGCTTGCCTTGGGGTGAATACGGGCCGCGTGCGCGTAGATTGCAGCCAGCATAGGGGAGGGAATTCGACCGGCTCCGCGCGCGGACCTGACGCTGAAGGCCGGCGGGTGAGCCTGGTCTAGGGCAGGAGCCTGAATGAAGTCGGGGACGCAGATGGGCATGTTGATCCCATGCATGGACCCGATGGCGATCGGCATTCCACAAACAAGAGGGCCCGCCAGCGGAGAACGCACTGGCGAGCCAAAGCCGTCAAGGGACAAGACCTGACGGCATGCCAATCTGAAAGAACGTCTGGCGCATATTTCTCTTAATGCGTATCCCCGCGCGGCGGCGCTGTCTTGAACTGTTCAAAGAGGACTGGCGAACCCGTTAAACGCCTTCATATGGAGACGGCGGTTTCATGTCCAGGGACTTACCGCAGCCCCTTGAGAACCTGCAAGCCGCCGAAATTCTGCAGCGTCGGAATATCGATCTTCGTCTCGGTCTGGATGACGGGCGCCACCACGATAGCCGGGCTGGCAAATCCACCGCC
>NZ_JACFYJ010000257.1:0-1198 GCF_037126505.1 Paraburkholderia bengalensis | reverse complement strand
GGACCGCCGGAGTGATCCGGATTCGCCGGTACAGCAGTCTGGATGAACACAAACCGCTTGCCGTCGGACAACGTACGCAGCGCGGTACTTACGATGCCCGTTGTCACAATGTTGCTGCCAGCGGCCGTCGCGCCGATCGCGATCACCCGTTCGCCAACCCGTACGGGAGAGGCTTCACCCAATATGACGACCGGCAAACGTGCGGCATCGATCTTAAGAATAGCCACGTCGTTTTCCACGTCGATCAAAAGTACTTTCGCCTCGAATACACGATGGTCCGTCAGGGTAACTTTCACATCGTCTGCGTGATCGACGACTTGCGCTGTTGTGAGGACGAAACCATCGGCACTGGCGATGAAACCCGAACTGGCTCCCGTCATTACGGCCTGCACACCGCCCGTCGTTCGCTGGTCCACAGGTGGTGAACTGTCAAAGCGCGCAGCAAGCGGATCGGATGGATCGAGGGGCTCTACGGCCGGCAGTTTCGGCCCGGACCGCGCCATGATATTCACAACAGCGGGTCCGTACCGGTCCACGATGGCCGGAAAACCGTCGGGCTCGCTTTCGCCTGACTCAAGTGGCGCGCCATCGAGTTGTCCCGAGGGAGACGGCGCAACATCCGCGGCGGTTGCAGCCGGTATCGAACCAGCTAAACCGGCGAAGATGGCAAGCGCGAAAGTACAAATGCGCTTCCGGGGTAACACACCCTGCTCCTGATTCTGCTTGGTGGGTTCGACTGAACGCTCTCTGGCAACAGGCAACTTATGCTGAGGGTTTGCGGGAAGAACCGGCAGGCATCTCGCGCGTTCGACGTAAGGTGAGTAGCAAGCGCAGTTCCCGATGCGGGCTGGTGGTAAGCGTGCACTCGTCGTCAACAAACAGCGTTGCCTTGGTGGTCCTTGCTCCAGGCAAATCCCTGCGTCGCTCGCTCGGGAGGCTTCACCCTCGACCCGTCATTTTTTCAATGAGAGTTACTGCGCGTGTACAGGCATGCCTGGCAAAACAATGGGTCGCGCGCCTGCGCAGCGGCTGATGCCAAACAAAAAATACGACAGTTCGGCGTCTATACGTGTCGCGCTCGCCCAGGCTTCCGCACCCGCCGCGACTGCACCGGCAGCCACCCCTACGGCTCCGTCCCCGACCGTCGCGACGCCAGCGCACAAGACGACGAAGCACATGCATAAAGTGAGTCACCACG
>NZ_JACFYJ010000256.1:0-1213 GCF_037126505.1 Paraburkholderia bengalensis | reverse complement strand
CGCGCCGCCGCGAAGCCGGCGTCGGCGGCGTAGACATCGCAAGTCGCGCCGAACTGGTCGACGACGCAGTCGAGCACCGGCCGGCGCGCGGGATCGAGCCCGACCGCCATGTTTGTCGCCGTCGTGCCCGACGATGCGCGCTGCGCCGCGGACGCCGCGGTCGGATTCCGCGCCAGCCGTTCGCGCGCCTGCGCGCGGCGCAGCGCGATGGGCGGATCGGTGTCGTCGCCGGCGCCGCAAGCGGCGCGAGCAGATCGAGCGCGCGCTGCGGCTCGCCTGCTTCGTTCCAGACATCCGCGATGATCGTGCGCGCGACGCGCTTGTTGCGCGCGGTGGCATCGTTCGCTTTCAGCGCCTTCGCGAAGTCCGCGTCGGCTTTCGTCATGTGGCCTTGCGCGGCGAGACATAGCCGCGCAGCACGAGCGGCATGATTTCGGTGTCGTCGGCGGCGATGGCGTCGGTGGCGGCGGCCTGCACGCCTGCGAGATCGTTCGCGGCGAACAACGCGTCCATCAGCTGCACGCGATAGTTGACCTGATCGGGCGCATACGCCACGGCTTCGCGGGCGAGCGCCACTGCCTGCGCGTAGTCGCCGCGCGAGCGCGCCGCGAACGACGCACCCGACGACTTCGGCGCAAGCCGGCTGCCAATGAAGCTGCGGCGCACGCGCAGGTCCTCGTTGTCGCCGAAGCGCCTGACGGCGTCGAGATCGGCGTCCCACGCGCGGGTGTCCTGGCCGGCGGCGCTCGCTGCATCGACGAGCAGCAGCGCGAGCAGCAGCAGGTCGGGGCGAAGCGCGATCGCCTCGTTCGCATACCTGACGGTGGCGCTGAAGTCTTTTGTGTCGTACGCCTTGTAAGCCGCTCGCGCGGCATCGAGCGCGGGCCCCGTCAGCGCGTCCGGATCGTTCGGCTGCGTGCGCTGCGCGCGTGCGACGGCGCGCGTCGACGCGTTGAGCGCGTCGATCTGCTTGCGGCGCGACACCAGCGCGGGGTCACGGCCAAGCTGCGCGATCGCGTCGCCGAGCGAGCGGCTCGCTTCGGCATAGCGGCGCTGCGCGGCGAGCGCATTGGCGAGGAGCACGCGCAGCGACACCAGCGTCGGGCCGCTGGCGCATCGGCAAGCGGCTTGGCCCGCGCGGCGTGATCAATCACGACGAACTGGGCGTGGCGATCTCCAGGCTCGAAGCGGCCATCGTCACCGACAAGCAGGA
>NZ_JACFYJ010000255.1:0-1215 GCF_037126505.1 Paraburkholderia bengalensis | reverse complement strand
TGCGAAGAGCGCGTGAATGAACACACGATCGCCCACCTCGATGGCCTCGCAGTTGGGTTCGCAAGCGTGATTGAGGAACCGCGCGCTGTTGCCACCCCGGCTGCCGTCAATGACCCGACCGTCCGAGAGGCCAAAAACAAACGTGTGCCCGGCATCCGATCGCTGACGCGCGGCCGCACGTCGCCAACTGGTCACTTCTCCCTTGTATTCAATGAGGCGCTCGCCCGACTTGAGAGGCTGGAGGGCAAACAGCCCTCTGCCGTGCACGGGCGACTGTCGCGCCGAAATGCGTCGTGCTCGGCGCATGGTGTCGTTTCCTCTGGTAGGCGCCCGGGCCAGAAGGGCACCGGTGCAGCGGGATCATACAGTGACACCGGCGATGCACGTCAAGGTAACGTGCAACTAACTGTCGGGTGCATATCAATCCCGAACCGGCTCCGCCAGAACCCCGGCGAGCAGAGAAGGGGGCGTCACTCGGACCGGCGATTCGCTCCCGCGCGTCGCCGAAGTCGCTCCATCTGCGCTAAGGTGTGTGCTCCGTCCCGTCCCTCGGGCGTCTCTGAAAGGAAATTGAATGAACAGGCAGGAGCTCATCGACGCAGTCGCTGCCAGCACGGGCGAAAGCAAAGCCCGCACAGGCGTGGCGATTGACGCCATTCTCGAGGCGGTCACATCCGCCCTCACGCGTGGCGAGACGGTACAACTGATCGGCTTCGGATCGTTCGCAACGGGTGCCCGTTCAGAACGAGCCGGACGCAATCCCTCGACGGGTGAGACGATCACCATCCCGGCGGCCAAGACCGTCAAGTTTACGGCCGGCAAATCGTTCAAGGACGCCGTCAACGCCGCGTAGTGTGACGCCGCGCGCGGCAGCGGAGGAAAGCACGAAGGGCGCGGCCTCCTGCGCGACGCGATGCGCGGGGTACTGACGATTCTGTGGCTGTGAGTGTCGACGGGGTAGCGGATTGCACCTGCCGGCTTCAGGGCCGTGCGAAGTCCTCCGGCGTCAGTTCGAGCGTCGCGGCTGGATGGGCCAGCAGCCTGCGTTCGGCGATGGCGCGGATGCGCCGGTAGCCGTCGCCGAATGTTTTCAGCATCCGCGCCTCGGTGGCCCGTGGCTCGAGCCAGAACCAGGCCTCGAGCGCAGCGGTCGTGACGACGCATTCGACAGGACGTCCCTGGTGCACAAGGGTGAACGCTACACCGCGGCGATTT
>NZ_JACFYJ010000254.1:0-1228 GCF_037126505.1 Paraburkholderia bengalensis | reverse complement strand
ATCGCGCTGAAAAGTTAACAGCTCGGCGCCTCGTTTACAACACCTCCCGCGTCAAAAGCAAAAATGCCGTTCAGTGCTTAACTGAACGGCATTACCGCAACTGCGGGCTTTTTCGTGTCGGCAGGCGCTCCTGGACGGCGCTGCCCAGGCTCAGAACGACTCGTCCGGGCTCAGATAGCGCCACTGTCCCGGCGGCAACGCGCCGAGCACCACGCGGCCCATCCGGACGCGCTTCAGGCCGACCACGTGCAGACCTACCAGCTCGCACATGCGGCGAATCTGGCGCTTCTTGCCCTCGCGCAGCACGAAGCGCAACTGTTCGCCGTTCTGCCAGCTGACCATCGCCGGCTTGAGCGGCACGCCGTCGAGCTCAAGACCGTGACGCAGTCTCGCGAGGCTTTGGGGCGGAAACTGCTGTTCGACGTCCGTTTCGACATCCCCGTACGTGACGCGCACCAGATATTCCTTGTCGATTTCCGAATGGCCGCCAATCAACTGCTTGGCGATGCGCCCGTCCTGGGTCAGCACCAGCAGGCCGGTCGAATCGATATCGAGACGTCCTGCGGGAGCCAGCTGGCGCAGATGCGCGGCGGAAAAACGGATGTCCGTGCGGTCGCCGTCCCAGCGATTTTCGGGTTTGACGAGCGTCACGGCCGGCTCGTAGCCGTCTTCCGCCTGGCCCGACACGTAGCCCACCGGCTTGTGCAGGACGATCGTCACCTGCTTCATTTGGGCCGCTTGTGCGGCGGGGTCGATCTGGATGTCGGCATCGGGGCGGACCTTCGTGCCGAGCGTATCGATGACGACGCCGTCGACGGTCACCCAGCCCTTTTCGATCCACTCGTCGGCTTCGCGGCGTGAGCACAGGCCGAGCTCGGACATCAGCTTCGACAGGCGCAGATTGCCGGGCGCATCGTTGTATTCTCCTTCGTCTCGCTGGCGCGGCGCTGCCGCCGGTCGCACCTTGCGGCCCGGCTTTTCCGCTGGGCGGTCGAAACGCGCCGGACGGTCGAAGCTGTCCTCGACGGAGCGCGCATCACGCTTTGCTTTCGTCGCGCGCGGCGCCGGCTTCGCGGCGGCTGGCGGCGCATCGGCGGCGCGGTCCGGGTAAGCAGCTTTCACGGGTCTCGCGTAGGCGCGGCGTTCGGTGTGGCTTGGCGCGTCGTCGCTGCGCGCACGGCGCGGCGCACCTTCGGCGCGCGGCCGGCGCTCTTGCTGCGCGCCACGA
>NZ_JACFYJ010000253.1:0-1238 GCF_037126505.1 Paraburkholderia bengalensis | reverse complement strand
GGGCGGCCAGGAAGTTCGACAATGTCGTGCTGTTTGTCGACGTCAGCGAGTTGCCGGAAATCGTTCGTTCGATCAACGCGTCGTGGCCCGCGGTCGCCAGCAGCGCGGGCAGCCGCAAGGCAGTCGACGAGTTCGGGTGGAATGCCTGTTGCCAGCGCTATGCACAGTTGTTCGAAACTGTCGCGGGCCATCCGGCGGGGGTCGCGAAGCCTGTCATCGAGTCGTGACAGCGCAACGACGGCGCGCTCGCCGGAAATCCGGCGGCGCGTGAAACCACACGCTCGTCAAGGGGAAGCGAGCTTGCCCGTCGCGACTACATCGACATAGTTGAAGGGATCGTCGCGCCATGCCGCGATGGTCGCCTGCAGCCGGCGCACGATCTCTTTCATCGGCCCGCTTTCGCCGCGTTGCCCGGCCTTCGCATCCGTCGGTTCAATGGCGCCGTGATCGAAGTGCTCTTCGAGAAAACGCAGCACGACCTGCGGATCGCCGCCCAGGCGCGCCATGTGATACGGCGACCATTCGATCAGAAGCGCATCGGCCTGTGCCAGTGTGCGCCTGCCGCCCGCCACGACGTACGGCTCGGCGCCCTGCGTATCGATCTTGGCAAACACGGGCCCTTGCAGCTCGATGGGCAGATCGTCGAGCCGCGCACATCGCACGTTGATGATCTTGCGCCCAATCTCGTTCTGTTTCGCAGCAAGCCTGGTCTCGAAGTGCAGGCGATGATCGCCGAGATTGCCGTCGGCGATGTCGAACGGCAGCACTTCTTCGCGCTCGTGCAAGGCGAGCTGGAAAGTCTGCACGCGCGAGCCGGGACAATTCTCCGCAATGTTGCGCATCAGGTTCCCGTAATTGACGGGCTCGGGTTCGAATGCATAACACCGGACCTGCTGGTTCTGGCGCGCGATAGGGATCGTCGTCATGCCGATGTTCGCGCCGATGTCGAGGTACGTCCCGCCCGCGCCCGCAAAGAACGCGATCAGCCGCTCCGACAGTTCGGGCGCCCACAGGCCCGTCTCGGCATATTTCCTCAGGATGCTCAGATCGTTGGAACTGCTGGCCATCGTGCCGTACTGGCCGCTCGCCGACAGTTGCACGACATTGAGCTTCTTCGCAAGGCAGGACAGGTACAGGTACCCGTACTCGCTCGCGAGCGCGCGATCGTTCAGCAGCGACTTCGCCATGACATGCCGGAATTTCAACGGCAGCAACGAAGTCACGGCGCCGGTGGCCGA
>NZ_JACFYJ010000252.1:0-1297 GCF_037126505.1 Paraburkholderia bengalensis | reverse complement strand
GTCGAAATGGGCAGACATCGAATGCCATACCCAGCGGACTTCCGGGCCCAGATAGTCGAACTGGTGAAGTCCGGACGTACGCCTGAGGACCTTGCGCGCGAGTTCGAACCGACCGCACAGACGATCATCAACTGGGTCGCACAGGCCGATCGTGACGTCGGTGTGCGTTATGACGGACTGACCACGGCCGAACGGCAGGAGCTCACGCGGTTACGTCGTGAGAACCGGCAACTGAAGATGGAACGGGACATTCTCTCGCAGGCGGCGGCCTGGTTCGCGCGGGAGACGGGAGCCGTTCCGCCGAAGGGCGGTATGGATTCATGAGAGCGAACCGGGCCTGCTGGCCCGTTGCCAGGATGGCGCGGCTGCTCGGTGTTTCCACGAGCGGCTTCTACGCGTGGCTGGCACGCGCACCATCGCGCCATGCATGCAGTGATGCGCAACTGCTGGCGCGCATCCGTACGCTGCACACGAGCTCGCGCGGCACGTATGGCGCACCACGTGTGCATGCGCAACTCGCGCGTGAAGGCGTGCACGTGGGACGCAAGCGGGTGGCGCGCGTGATGCGCATGGCAGGGCTTTGTGGCGCAAGCCGGCAGCGCTGGCCACGTACCACGCCACAACGCGCGGGGGCACGGCGTGCGCCGGACCTGGTGCGCCGGCACTTCAGTGCTGAAGCCCCGAACATACTGTGGGTGGCCGATGCGACCTACATCCCGACCGGCGAGGGGTTTCTGTATCTCGCCGTGGTGCTTGACGTATTCAGCCGCCGCATCGTCGGCTGGGCGATGTCGAACCACCTGTACACCGAACTCATGTTGCGCGCACTGGACATGGCGTTGCATCAGCGACGCCACGAGGGTGTCATCCTGCACTCGGATCAGGGGTGCCAATATACGTCCATTGCCTTCGGGCGGCGCTGCCGCGAAGCGGGTGTGCAACCGTCGATGGGGACGGCCGGCGACGCCTACGACAACGCGATGTGCGAATCGTTCTTCGGCACGCTCGAAGCAGAATTGCTCTCGCGCGAACACTTCGCGACCCACGAACAGGCACGGCGGCGCCTGTTCTGGTTCCTTGAAGGTTGGTACAACGTACGCCGCCTGCATAGCAGCATCGGCTACTGTTCGCCGCTGGAATTCGAAAACCTGAACGCAAAAAGGCAAACCGCGTCGCCTTGCGGGTTGCCCACCGGCATGATCGAGAGAGGCGACCCGCCGCCCGCCCGTGGACAACCCGCGATTCAACGCTTAACGGAGGCTAGCTCACATCAAATCTCTAACTGCAAATCCGTCCG
>NZ_JACFYJ010000251.1:0-1305 GCF_037126505.1 Paraburkholderia bengalensis | reverse complement strand
GCGTATGAAAATCACCATTATCGGCACGGGTTACGTAGGTCTCGTCACGGGCGCATGTCTGGCCGAGGTCGGCAACGACGTCTTCTGTCTGGACGTCGATCCGCGCAAGATCGACATTCTCAACAACGGCGGCATGCCGATCCACGAACCGGGCCTGCAGGAAATCATCGCGCACTCGCGTGCGGCTGGGCGCATCACGTTTTCGACCGATGTCGAGGCGAGCGTCGCGCACGGCGAAGTGCAGTTCATCGCGGTCGGCACTCCGCCCGACGAGGACGGTTCCGCCGATCTGCAATACGTGCTCGAAGCGGCGCGCAACATCGGCCGCACGATGAACGGCTTCAAGGTGATCGTCGACAAATCGACGGTGCCTGTCGGCACGGCGCAGCGCGTGCGCGCGGTGATCGAGGAAGAGTTGCACAAGCGCGGGCTGTCGGATAGCGCCCAGCATCGTTTCTCGATCGTGTCGAATCCGGAGTTCCTGAAAGAAGGCGCGGCCGTCGACGACTTCATGCGACCGGACCGCATCGTCGTCGGCGTCGACAACGACGAAGACGGCATGAAGGCGCGCGAGAAAATCCGCCGCCTGTACGCGCCGTTCAACCGCAACCACGAACGCACGCTGTACATGGACGTGCGCTCGGCGGAATTCACGAAGTACGCGGCCAACGCGATGCTCGCCACGCGCATCTCGTTCATGAACGAGATGGCGAATCTGGCCGACACGGTCGGCGCCGACATCGAAGCGGTGCGCCGCGGGATTGGCTCGGACCCGCGTATCGGTTATCACTTCCTGTATGCGGGCGTCGGCTATGGCGGCTCGTGCTTTCCGAAGGACGTGCAGGCGCTGATCCGTACGGGCAGCGAGATGGGCCACAGCCTGCGCATTCTCGAAGCCGTCGAAGAGGTGAACCACGAGCAGAAGGAAGTGCTCGTGCGCAAGATCACCGATGCGCTCGGCGAGGATCTGAGCGGCCGCACGTTCGCCGTATGGGGTCTGTCGTTCAAGCCGAATACGGACGACATGCGCGAAGCGCCGAGCCGTCGTGTGATCGCGCAACTGCTCGCACGCGGCGCGACCGTACGCGCCTACGACCCTGTCGCGACGACGGAAGCCAAACGCGTCTTCGCGCTCGATCTCGCCGATGCGCCAGCACAGCAGGCGCGCCTGCACTTCGCGAGCACGCAGGACGAGACGCTGTCGGGCGCGGATGCCCTCGTCATCGTCACCGAATGGAAGGAATTCAAGAGCCCGGACTTCGCGCGCCTGAAGGCCGAGCTGAAAGCGCCGCTGATTTTCGACGG
>NZ_JACFYJ010000250.1:0-1308 GCF_037126505.1 Paraburkholderia bengalensis | reverse complement strand
CCGTCCGGCTTCGGATACTCGATCGGCTTGCATTGCGACGCCGGCTTCAGCATCTCGTGATCCCAATGCTGATGATGCAGCGTCCACGGCACGTTGCCGCCCAGCAGCTTCTGTTCGATGCCGACCATCAGCGTGCCGAGATACAGCCCCTTGCTCATCCACTGCTTGAAGTTGCGGGCTTTGTGCAGTTCCGTATGCAGCCACGACGTCTTGAACGATTCGGGATACGCCGTCAGCTCGTCGCTTGTGCGGCCGGCCTGAACGGCATCGAACGCTGCGTCGGCGGCGAGCATGCCCGTCTTGATGGCCGCGTGCGAGCCCTTGATCCGCGATGCGTTCAGGAAGCCCGCATCGTCGCCGACCAGCGCGCCGCCCGGGAAAACCAGCTTCGGCAGCGACATCAGCCCGCCCGCCGTGATCGCGCGCGCGCCGTACGACACGCGCTTGCCGCCTTCGAGGAACTTGCGGATTTCAGGGTGCGTCTTGTAGCGCTGGAATTCTTCGAACGGCGACAGATACGGATTCGAGTAGCCAAGACCGACGACGAAACCGACCATCACCTGGTTGTTGTCGATGTGATAGAGGAACGAGCCGCCATAGGTTTGCGTATCGAGCGGCCAGCCGGCCGTGTGAATGACCAGACCCGGCTTGTGCTTCGACGGATCGATTTCCCACAGTTCCTTGATGCCGATGCCGTACACCTGCGGATCGGCGCCGTCGCGCAGCCTGAATTTGTCCGACAGTTGACGGCCGAGATGCCCACGCGCGCCTTCGCAGAACAGCGTGTACTTCGCGTGCAGTTCCATGCCGAGCTGGAAGTTCTCCGTCGGCTGGCCGTCCTTGCCGATGCCCAGATTGCCCGTGGCGACGCCCTTGACGGAACCGTCGTCGTTGTACAACACCTCGGCGGCCGCAAAGCCGGGGAAAATCTCGACGCCCAGCGCTTCCGCTTGCTGGCCGAGCCACCGCGTGACGTTCGCGAGGCTGATCACGTAGTTGCCGTGATTCTTGAAGTTATCCGGCAGCGCCCAGGTCGGCACCGATTTCGCGCCTGTTTCGTTGAGGAACAGGAAGCGGTCCTCCGTCACTTCGACATCGAGCGGCGCGCCTTTTTCCTTCCAGTCGGGAATCAGTTCATTCAGCGCGCGCGGGTCCATCACGGCGCCCGAGAGGATATGCGCCCCGATTTCGGAGCCTTTTTCGAGCACGCAGACGCCAATTTCGGCGCCTTTTTCCGCGGCGCGCTGCTTCAGGCGAATGGCCGCCGACAGGCCTGCAGGACCGCCGCCGACGATCACGACGTCATAC